>JAXDMI010000648.1:0-3598 GCA_034666145.1 Myxococcales bacterium
CTCAACGCGCTCTCGGTCATCGCCGTCGCCGACGAGCTCGAGGTTCCGTTCGACGTCGTGCGCGAGGCCATCAAGAGCTTCCACGGCGTGCAGCGTCGCTTCACGGTGCTGGGCCAGCCCGCCATCATGCGCGAAGGGAAGACCGGCGACGTGATGATCGTCGACGACTACGGCCATCACCCGGCCGAGGTCGAGGCCACGCTCGATGCCGCGCAGAACGGCTTCGATCGCCGCGTCGTCGTCGCGTTCCAGCCGCATCGCTACACGCGAACGCAGTCGCTCTTCGACGACTTCACGCGCGCCTTCAACAAGGCCGACGTGTTGATCGTCACCGACGTGTACGCGGCCGGCGAGAAGCCGATCCCGGGCGCGACCGGCGAGGCGCTCGTCGACGCCATCCGCGCGCACGGCCATCACAACGTGCGTTACATCGGCGACAAGAAGAAGATCGGTGCAGCGCTCCTCGATCTGGCGCGGCCCGGTGACCTCGTCATCGCGCTCGGCGCGGGCGACATCAACGCCAGCGCGCGCGAGCTCGTCCTCGCGCTCGAGAAGGAGAAATCGCCGTGAGCATGGCTTCTTCGACGCCTCCTCCTCCGCGTAGCGGAAATACGCGGCGCAAGAGCGCTCCGCCGAGCAAGCGTGGCGGCAGCGGCGCTCCGCTTTCGGGCGCGACCGGTGCGCGTGATGCGAGCCTGCGCTCCGACTCCGACCTTCCCGTCGCGCTACCCGTGAAGGCTGCGCAGCGCGGGGAGTCGAACGCGATGCGGATCGCGCGCGGCGTGATCGGCTTCGTCCTGGTGGTCGGCATCGGCGGCAGCGTGGCGTGGGGCGCGCGCCAGTACGTGAAGACGAGCGCGCGCTTCGCGATCAGCGAGATCGTCACGACGGGTGCGAAGCGACGCTCTCCCGACGAGCTCGCGTCGATCGCCGGCATCGGCAAGGGGCAGAACGTCTTCGCCACCGATCTCGATCGCGCGCGCGCTCGGCTCGTCGCCGATCCCTGGATCAGCGAAGCGACGCTCGCGCGCCAGCTCCCGGGCACCATCTTCCTGCGCGTCGTCGAGCGCGAGGCCGGCGGCATCGTCGCCACGAACGACGGCAGCGCCAAGGCGGCGGGCGGCGAGACGTACGTCGTCACGCGCGAAGGCGCCATCATCAAACGCCTGGAGACAGGCGATCCCACGGATCTCCCGGTCGTGACCGGCGTCGTCCTCCAGCACCTCATGGATGATCGCGAAGGCGCAGCACGCACCGTGCGACGTGCCCTCGATCTCGCCGCCGACTACGACCACACGCCGCTCGCGACGCGCTCTCCGCTCGAGGAGGTGCACGTCGAGGCGAACGGCGAGATGACGCTGGTGATCGGCAAGAACGCCGTCGCGCTGCACATGGGCGCCCCGCCGTATCGCCGAAAGCTCGAGCAAGCGCTGCGCGTCGTCGCCGAGCTCGATCGTCGCGGAGCAAAGCCCGACTCGATCATGCTCGACAACGAGGCGCGCCCCGACCGCGTCGTCGTTCGTATGCGCTGAGCGAACCGACGTATCCTTTCACTTCGAGCATGAGGCGACCGCGCACCTTCCTGGTCCTCACGTGCTTGCTCGGGGCTACTTGCGCGCTCGTTGCATGCGGGTTCGACGGCGTGGGCGCAGGCGCACCGGACGCTGCGGCCGCGGAGGCGGAGGGCGCGGTCGACTCGGGGCCGCCGACGAGTGACGCGACGCCCGAAGCTACGGTCGACGGTGGGCCGGCGACCAGCTGCAAGGCCCTGCTCGCTCGCGATCCGTCGAGGCTCGGACAGAGTGGCGTCTACCCCATCGCGCCTGCCGGTGCCGCGACCGCGACCGTGTACTGCGACTTCTCGATCGACCAGGGCGGTTGGACCCTCGTCGGACGGTCCGCACCCAAAGGAAAGATGCCGTTCGGTTGGCGGAGCGCAGCAGGCACCGTGACCGACAGCTCGACGGCTTATTCACTCGACGTGATCGGTGCGCGGCTCGTGTTCGGAGAGGTCATGCTCGCGGAGCGGGACATGTCGTCCCTCGGTGGGGTGGCCCGGGCGTACAAGCTCCAAGTCGCGCCGGACTTCGTGTCGTTGCATGGGAACGACCTGACGCTGACGGGCACGATCACTTGGCTCCTCGGCGATTGCAGTCCGACGCCTTCGCCGACGATGCTCAAGTGGATGGGCGCGACGGCCTTCACCGACGACTTCTTCTTCCGCGACATCGACGATACCGGTCAACACCGCGGCCTCCGGCCCGATGGCTGGGATCTCGCCTACGGCGATTGCAACCAGGGCGCTTCGCTCGATGCGAAGCAGGGACTCATCTTCGTGCGCTGACGCCAGCTCAGGCGGAGGCGCCGGGTCCCGAGATGCGCGAGCCGCTCACCTCACCAGCTTTGCTTCGAGGATCTCCGCGGCGCGGACACCTGACCACGCGGCGCCGTCCATGGTCGCCACGCTCGTGCGGTCTCCGGCGATCAGGATCCGGCTGCTCGAGCCCTCCTGCTCTCGCCACAGCGCGCCGCAACGTGCGGCGTGGCCCACGCCCATCTGCGGAATCGCGTTCGGCCAGCGCTGCACGACCGCATCGATGAAGTCGGTTCGCACGCCGGCGACGAAGCGCTCTGCTTCGCGCAGGACCTCCTGGACGATCTCGTCGTCGGTGCGATTCATCAATGCCCGCGCTCCGGCGTCGTGCAGATGAAAACCATAGAGCTCGCGGCCGCGGTGGGTGAGCTCCGTCTTGCCGCTCTCGACGGAGAACGCCGCGATCAACCCGCGTGGGTTCTCGACGCGCGGGATGTTCACGCCGTAGACGCGACCACTCCGGCGGAGACGCGGGTCGGGACGCCCGACGACGACGTTGACGACGATGGTCGCGGCGTACTCGGCGCTGAGGACGCGCGCCTGCGCGCGGGTGGGACGCGGCAAGAGCCCACGCGCACTATCTCCGGAGACGGTGAGGATCGCGCCGTCGGCGATCGTCGTGTCACCGTTCTCCATCTTCACGTGCACGCGACCGTCGCCGTCGTCATCCACGAGCGCAACCGGATTGCCCAGGACGAATGTGACACCGGACGAGCCGAGGTGCTTCATCACCCTCGTGCAGGCCGCATAATTCGAAGTGGGGCTCGTATACCAACGCTTCGCGCGATCGGCATTGGCAATCATCCACTTGAATGTGGCGGCAGACGTCTCCGAGGCACTACCGAAGAACAATCCCTCGATGGCCGGTACGCCTACGTAGTCGGTCCCGCGCTCACCGTAATTTCGACGAAGCCACGATATGGCGCTCTCGCCGTCCTCGGATTCCCAAGGCCCGAATTCGTCGAGTGGTAATCCACGCACGCCGCTCGCGACATCACCGAATGACACCGCCATGGCCAGTGCGTCGGGGGCGCTCACGAGCCCGCTCGAGACGTACGTGCTGGGCTGTCCGGCATCGATGGTCACCGGGCTGCCGCTGAGGATCGTCGCGGTCAGGCCGTTGAGCTGCGCGACGGACGGCGCGGGCGCCTCGCTGCGAGCCGAGCCGAACAGCTTCAGCAGCGAGTGGTAGTGATCGTTGAAGTACTGCGCGCCCAGCTCTTG
>JAXDMI010000649.1:0-4171 GCA_034666145.1 Myxococcales bacterium
CTCCTCACCGTGTTGAGCGGGACACCGGTCGCTGCGGCGACGTCGGGCAGTGACCAGCCGAGCACCACGCGAAGGGTGAGTGTCTCGGCCTGCTCTTCGGGGATGCGGGCGAGCAGATCGCGCAGCAGCTCCATACGGCGCTTCTGTTCGACCTGCGCTTCGGTCTGCGTGTCGATCGGGATGTGATCGACGTCGGCGCCGTCGTCGCGACGTGCGAACGACGTCCGCGAACGACGCGCGATGGCGAGCGCGGTGCGCGCTGCGATGCGCGACGCGAAGTAGATCGGCGCGCAGTCACCGCGGAACGAAGGCAGAGCGCGAATGAGCTCGAGGATGCCCTGCTGATATGCGTCGTCGACGTCGGAGTGACCGCGCCCGAGAACGGCGCGCGTCACGGCGAGGACGCGTGGCGCCAGCTCGGTCACGAGACGTGAGGTCGCCTCGGCGTCCAGCAGCGGTCGCGTTCCCGCCGGCGGCGGCAGAGAGGGGATCGCGTACGGCGCGAACGGCGTCATGGGTGTGAAGGGCGTGCTCGGCGTCGACATCACTGCTGTACGAATCAGTAGCGCGTCTGAAGCGTGAGATTCACTCGAGGTGTGTTTTGAAATATGTAGCGGAAGCGCACGATCCACCATGAATCACGCCACTTCGTGGGCTGAACCCAGACGCGTCCAGGGACTGCTGAGCGTCCTCCCCACAACAAAGACGCCGCTTTCGAAGGTTGGCTAGTATCGCTTTCGATGTCTTTCGGCAGGACCCGTTCAGCGGCCGTCGCCGCGTGTCTGGTCGTGCCGCTCCTCGCGGGTTGCCCCTCGTCACCCGCGCCGCCGCCGCCCGCCGTGCCGGCGTCACCGAATGCACGGGTGCTCGCGGCGGCGAGCCGTGACCCCGCGTGCGAGGTGCAAGGCTTCGGTGCGGAGCCCACGCTCGTGCTCGATCGGGCTCGTCTGCGCGCCAACGGCGCGACGCCGGCGCTCTTCGAGAAGCTCGACTCCAGCGTAGTTCGCTACGCGCGCTTGCTCGCGGTCGAGACCTCGGCGCGCACGTGCTTCGCGTTTCGCGACGTTCGCTGGCATCTGCCGGTGGTGGCGATCCACGGTGACGCGCACCTCGAGCAGTTCGTCGTCACGCCGACCACGTTCGGCCTCGAGGACTTCGACCAAGCCGGCTTCGGACCGGCGGTAGTGGACCTCGTTCGCTTCGCGTCGTCGATCCATCTCGCGTGTCACGAGACGAAATGGGCGTGCCGCCCCGACGACGTCGTCGCGGCGTTCTTCCGCGCGTATCGCGAGGCGCTCGATCATCCTCCCAAGCGGACGTTGCCGTCGCTCGTCGAGCGCGTTCGCCGCCGCGTCCCGCACGACACCGCGGCGTGGCTGGTCTGGGCCGACTCGCTCACGCAGCCCCTGCCGCCGGCGCAAGATCAGGCCACGAAGAAGCGCTGGTCCGAGTTCATCAAGATGCTCACCGACACGCAGACGGATCGCCCGCGTGCGTTCTACGACATCGTGCGGGTGGGCAGCCTGCGCATGGGCATCGGCAGCGGGCTCGAGACGAAGCTGCTGTTTCGCGTGCGCGGCGAGACGGATGCGCCGGCCGACGACGTCATCCTCGAGGCGCGCGTCGCATCGCAGCCGCCGGCGAATTCGTGCGTGTGGAGGCCGTCGCACGGCGGGTCGATGCACACGCTGATGTTCATGTCCTTGCTCGGCCCACGCATGCCGCAGGTCTTCGGCACGGTCGTGCTCGACGATGCGCCAGGCGCGCCGGAGTTCTGGTTGCAGGCCTGGGAGCCCGGATATTACGAGCTCGCGCTCTCCGACATCGAGAGCCAGGCCGAGCTCGAGGAGCTGGCGGCCTTTGCCGCGCGCCAGCTCGCAGGCCACTTCTGGACGCAGTTCCCGGAGCCGCTCCGCATGCACCAACGTTACGTGCAGCTGCGGGCGTTCGACATCGTCGATCTCCGCGCGCGCGCCTTGGCGAAGGTGATCGCGGACGACACCGTGGCCGCGTGGCAGCAGTTCCGGGCTGCAAAGTGACGAAGCACGCCACGTCCGGCAGTCTCGAGCTGAAGATCTCGGGGTGGGACTACGCGTCGTTCGTCGTGGTGGGGCTGTTCGCCATGTTCCCCGTGACGACGTGGTTGATGATGGTCATGCTGCCGCTGGGCCTCGACGAGAAGCCCCATGGCGGCGAGCCGACGAACCCCATCTTGGTCGGGATCTTCGTCGCGCTCGCGATGTTCGCGATGCTCGTGATGCCGTGGCTGGTGCCCATCCTCGTGCTGCGCGCCCGTCAACCGCGTGGCGCGCGGATCGCGTGGGACCAGCACGGCGTGACCGAGTGGGACGGGACGTGGAAGCGATCGTTCATCGCCTGGACCGAGCTTCGAGCGGGCCACCTGACGTGGGAGACGAAGACGAAGAGCGGTACGCACGTCGACGAGGCGTTGCAGCTCGTCGGCCCGCCGCCCGCGGCGGCGATCACGGTGTGGTCGGAGGCGCCGGCGGGCGTCCCCAACTTCCGGCGCCGCCTCTGCGCGGGTCGCGATCGCGTCGTGGAGCTGCGCGAGGCGGTCGAACGGCACGGCATCGAGCTGACGCGCGCGCCCGACTGGCTGCTCGCATGCGACTCGGATCGTCCGCCTCATCGTGCGCTGACGATCGCCGGGCGCTTCGGTTATCCGCTCGCTACGGCGGTGCCGATCGCGGTGCCGATCTCGCATCCGGTGGGCATCGCCATGGCCGTCGCGGCCGCGGCGTTACTGACGTTGCGCGCGTTGCCGTCGGTGCGCGAGGTGAGGGCGATCGTTGCACGCGGACGTGAGCGCGCGGCGATGCGAGACAGCGTCGCGACGTCCGACGAAGCAAGCCCGTATCGCGACGCCGGCGCCGCGCCGAGCGCGGAGCACGCGGACGCCGACGACGACGCGCGAGCCCGCACCGCTGCGGACCGCTCGAAGCTCAGTGCGGCGACGGTCGAAGCGGTGGTCCGCGTGGGCTGCGTCGTGATGGTGGTGGTCTCGACCGTCGTGGCGTTTTTCATGCTGCACTGACGGCGTCCGGCCTGATTTTCTCGCACCTCACTTTACAGTGTAAAACTTCGTGCTACAGCCCATCTGTAGGCATGAACCGACCCACCATCCTCGGACTCGCGCTCCTCCTCTTGGCCGCGGCAGCGCCCGCCTGCTCGGTGAGCGCCGGCAGCAGCAGCGAAGGCGGCGCCGGCGCCGGCATGCCCGGCGCAACCCCCGGCGACAGCGCCGCGACCACGCCGCACCTCGCCTGCACGGCTCGCGATCTCTCCACGCCTACCGCGGACTTCTTCGTCGACATCTCCGCGTCGAGCGGGATCCAGAAGGCGAACTTCGTCGCTCATCCCGCCACGCCGATCCCCATCAACGATCACAGCCGCCTCGCGTTCGCCGATCTCGACGGCGACGGCCGTGACGACATCGTCGCGCACAGCCTCTTTCCGAATCCGCAGAAGGGGATCCCCTTCGAGCACCTCGTCTACATGAACAACGGGGACAAGACGTTCCGCGAAGCGTCCGACGAGTCGGGCCTCCGCAACGTCCAGGCGGCGTTCTTCGTCTTCGGCGACGTCGACAACGACGGCGATCAGGACTGCTTCGCGGGGATCGACATCGATCTGCCCGGACAGACCTCTGCGCTCTATCTCAACGACGGCAAGGGGCACTTCACCAAGAAGGCGAGCTCCGGTGTCGAGAGCGCCGCGCTCTCCGCGAACGGTGTCTTCGGCGACTTCAACGGCGACGCCAAGCTCGATCTCTACGTCGGCAACGGCAGCTCCACGAGCGCCGTCCCCGATCAGCTCTACTTCGGCAACGGCGACGGCACCTTCAAGGAGGTCTCGGCGCGGCTGAAGAACCGGCCCAGCCAGCCCACCAACGGCGTCGTCGCGTGCGACTACGACAACGACGGCGACCTCGACATCTTCGTCTCGCACTACGGCGTGAGCATCGGCCTCGGCTGGCGCACGCTCTGGGAGAACGACGGCACCGGCAACTTCACCGACGTCGCGCAGAAGCGCGGCTTCAATGCGCTCGCCACCGGCAACTCGTGGCTCGAGAGCACCGGCAAGGGCAAGAACGCGCAGCCCGGCGACTCTTCGCAGTACGTCGGCTCGAACGGCTTCGGCATCGACTGCC
>JAXDMI010000650.1:0-4512 GCA_034666145.1 Myxococcales bacterium
CTGTGGAAGGAGGGCAAGCCCCTCTTCGGCGGCGATGGCTACGCAGGCCTCTCGCAGATCGCCCTCCACTACATCGGCGGCATCATCAAGCACGCGAAGTCGCTCGCCGCGTTCACGAACCCCACGACGAACAGCTACCGCCGTCTCGTACCCGGGTTCGAAGCGCCCGTGAACCTCGCTTACTCGAGCCGCAATCGCTCGGCGTCGGTCCGCATCCCGATCACGGGACCGAACCCGAAGACGCGTCGCATCGAGGTCCGCTTCCCGGATCCGAGCTGCAACCCGTACCTCGCATTCAGCGCCATGTTGCTCGCCGGGCTCGACGGCATCCAGAACAAGATCGACCCGGGTGATCCGCTCGACAAGGACATCTACGCGCTCAGCCCCGAGGAGCTGAAGGACGTCCCGCACATGCCGGGCAGCCTCGAGGACGCGCTCGACAACCTCGAGCGCGATCACGAATTCCTCCTCCGCGGCGACGTCTTCACGAAGGACGCCATCCACGAGTGGCTCGATTACAAGCGGACCAAGGAGCTCAATCCGATCCGCATGCGACCGACGCCGCACGAGTTCTTCCTCTACTACGACATCTGAGAGGCGGAGCACCGTGAAGGTACGCGCCGCGATCGCCTACGAAGCGAAGAAGCCCCTCGTCATCGAGGAGGTCGACCTCGAGGGCCCGAAGGCCGGCGAGGTGCTCGTCCAGCTCGCGGCCACGGGGATCTGCCACACCGACGACTTCACGTTGTCGGGGGCTGATCCCGAGGGCCTCTTCCCGGTCATCCTGGGTCACGAGGGAGCCGGCACAGTCGTCGAGGTCGGCGCGCACGTCACGACGTTGCGCCCCGGCGATCACGTCATTCCGCTCTACACGCCGGAATGCCGGCAGTGCAAATCGTGCCTGAGCCGCAAGACGAACCTGTGCACGGCCATCCGCGCGACGCAGGGCAAGGGCGTGATGCCCGACGGTGAGAGCCGCTTCTCGATCGGCGGAAAGAAGATTCACCACTACATGGGCTGCTCGACGTTCTCGAGCTTCACCGTGCTTCCCGAGATCGCGCTCGCGAAGATCCGGCCAGACGCGCCCTTCGACAAGGTCTGTTACATCGGCTGCGGCGTCACCACCGGCGTCGGCGCAGTCATCAACACGGCGCAAGTGGAGCCAGGCGCCAACGTCGTCGTCTTCGGGCTCGGCGGCATCGGGCTCAACGTCGTGCAAGGTGCACGCATCGCGGGCGCCGACATGATCGTGGGCGTCGACATCAATCCTGCGCGCGAAGAGCTCGCTCGCAAGCTAGGCCTGACGCATTTCGTGAACCCGAAAGAGGTGAGCGGCGATCTCGTCGCGCATCTCGTCGAGCTCACGAAGGGCGGCGCCGACTACTCGTTCGAGTGCGTCGGCAACACGACGCTCATGCGACAGGCGCTCGAGTGCTGCCATCGCGGATGGGGCGTGAGCGTCATCATCGGCGTGGCCGGCGCGGGTCAGGAGATCGCGACGCGGCCCTTCCAGCTCGTCACGGGCCGCGTGTGGAAGGGCTCGGCGTTCGGCGGCGCTCGTGGTCGCACCGACGTCCCGAAGATCGTCGACTGGTACATGGACGGCAAGATCGACATCGACTCGATGATCACGCACACGTTGCCGCTCGAAAAAATCAACGACGGCTTCGAGCTGATGCGCGCGGGCAAATCAATCCGCACCGTCATCACGTACTGAATCCTTCGATTTGACGCAGTGCCCGACCCAGGGTCAGGCGCGTCATTTTTTTGCGTCGTCGGGTTAGAGGGTGTGGATCGAGGTGCATGCGCCGTAGCGGCCGACGCCGTTGACGACGTTGCGGTACCAGCTGCCCGCGTGGCACTGGTACATCACGTCGTCGGCAGAGGACTGCACGCACGACTTCTCTTCCATCGTCTTGCCCATCGTCGGCGAGTAGCAGCCGCCGACGTCCGCGGGTTGCGAGGGTGGGAGCGGAACGTCGGCCGGCGTGCCGGGGTCGGATTCCTGATCGGTGCTCGCGTTCGGATCCGCATTCGGGTCCGCGGTCGGATCGGCAGGGGCATCGGCAGGCCGCGGAGCAGGCGTCGGGACATTTGCAGTGGTACCGGGCTCTTGAGCCGGCGCCATGGGTGCCGCGCCGCCCGAGCACGGACCACCAGGATCTGCGCCGGAGAACTCGAAGTGCCAGCGCTCGCTCGGCACCGTCTTCGCGAAGCCGAAGCGATGCGCATTGCTCGTCAGCCAACCGAAGTCCGACGCCGCGAGATCGAGCGCGCGCCCGTTCTGATGCGGTGAGCGTCCGGGCTTGGCGGCGAGGTGCCCGCCGTTGCACGCGCCGGACAGGTAGCAGTTGTAGAAGTACTGCTGCTCTTTCTGGGTTCGGAACGCGCTGCTGATGCTCAGCGTCACGCCGGCCCTCTCGGCCGCCGCTTGCATCTTCAGGAACGCATGCGCGGTCGAGCGCGCCGTGGGCTTCCCGCCGACGGTGATGACCGACATCGCATAGGGCGCGCCGGCCTTGTAACCGGTGACCGCAGTCTCCTTGCAGTTGACCGCGCTACGAAGTGCGTCCTCGCTCGAGCCTTGCGTCTCGTCGACGTCCTCGGACGCAACGCTCGCGCAAGCCGAGACCGATACGACGGCCGCGCAGGTGATGATCGTCGACAGTAACCAGCGGCTCTTCTTCACAGGCACCTCGAGCCCCCTCTCGACGAGGAGACCAGCAAGGTGTAGGCCACCGTCTCACCTCGCGATCGTCCGTGTTTTACGGATCGAAACGCGTCGACGGTGGTGCGCCGCTCATCGGATCATGCGCCGTCGTCGAACCAAGATCATCCTCGCGCGCGAACGCGCCAACGCGCCGACGCGCGCGCGATCTCAGAACGCGGGCATCGCGAGCGTGTCGAGGAACAGGTTGTCGAAAATCGCCCTCGTCAGGCCGCCGCCTCCTGACTGGATGACACCCAAGCGCACGGTCGTCGTACGGCCGGTCTTTGCGGTCGGCAGGCTGATGACGGGTGAGCCGAACGCGGCCGTGCCGAGCGAAAGGAACACTTCGATGAAGCTCGAGCTGGCGTCTTGTCGCACGTGAATGCCGAGCCGGCCCTGCGTTTGGTCGACGACGTTGCCGCCGGAGTCGACGACGTTGCCGCCGACGGCAAGAAGCAGCGGCCCGTTCGCTCCGCTCACGCGGACCTCGACGACGAGACCTCCGGGCTCGGGATCGAGCGCGAGCAACGTCGCGCCAGCGACTGCCACGGTCTCGAGCCGAATCATCGTCACGGCGAAGAGCTCGTCCACCGGCGCGAAGCCGACCTGGATGCCGGACATGCCGCCGGTGCCCTTGTCGGCACGCATCGAGTCGTTCCCGGCGATCGCGCTCGCGCCGGTGGCGAGCACCGGTGACCCGAACACGCTGTCGCCGCCGTGAATGCCGACGAGCGCGCCGTCCTCGAACGTCACGTCTCGCAGTCGCGTGCCGCCATCACCGCGATTCGCGTCGCCGATCGCGCCGTCGGTGGACGGCATGCTGCCGTCGACGCCCACGGCGGAACCGTCGGAACCGGTCGCCCCGTCGAGCTCGACGGCGCCGGCCTCGGTGTCGCCGCCGGCAGGGTCAGCGACCGTGAGATCACCGGCGCCCGAAAGGAGCGCGCAGCCCGCCAGCACCGCCGCCGAAGCGACGGTAGCGGAGAAGCGACGCACACGACCCATGCTAGGAGAATAGCCCGTTTCTACCGGCGGGCGACGCTCGGGGCGGGTGGATACGACCGAGGGCCGTCGGGCTCTCGGTCGTATGATCTACGCGTCCGCTTCGAGTCGCTCAGGCCTCGGCGGCGGCGCGCTTGTCCTTTTTCGAGGACTTGCCACTCTTCTTGCCGGCCTTCTTGGCCGCCTTGCCGGCCTTCTTGCCGGTGGCGACGGCGTGGACGCCGTTGGTGCCGTTGCCGTTCGTGTGACCGTTCGTGGCGGTCGTCGCCGACGCCTTGCGCACGATCTCGGTTCCCTTCACCTTGCCGCCGAGCAGATCGGCCGCCATGACGGCGGCGCGATTGACCTTCTCCCACGAGAACTCGGAACGGCCGAAGTGACCGTACGCCGAGGTCGGGTGGTACTGCGGTGCGAGGAGGCCGAGCTCGTCGATGAGCGCCTTGGGGCGCATGTCGAAGTGCTCCTCGACGTACTTCTGGAGCTTCTCGTCGGTGACCTTGCCGGTGCCGAACGTGTTGACGTAGATGCCGACGGGACGCGCGACGCCGATCGCGTACGCGACCTGCACTTCGCAGCGCTTGGCGAGGCCGGCCGCGACGATGTTCTTCGCGACCCACCGCGCGGCATAGCAGGCCGACCGATCCACCTTCGACGGATCCTTGCCGGAGAACGCGCCGCCGCCGTGACGGCCCATGCCGCCGTAGGTGTCGACGATGATCTTGCGGCCGGTGAGCCCCGCGTCCGCCTTCGGGCCGCCGACCTCGAACCGCCCGGACGGGTTCACGTAGATGCGGGGCGCG
>JAXDMI010000651.1:0-7707 GCA_034666145.1 Myxococcales bacterium
ACGCCGCCACGGCAGCGTTCGAGCTCGGACGTGTCGCGTTCGACGGGCTCCACGACTTCAACGCCGCCGGCGATTGGTTCGACACGTACCTCCGCGAACGTCCCTCGGGTGCGCTCGCGCGCGAGGCTCTCGGTCGCGACAACGAGGCTCGGCATCGCACCGGCGACGCAGCGCGCGCCGAGCAGCTCGCGACGCGGTACACCGCGACGTATCCCGACGGTCCGCACGCCACGCTGGCGCGCCGTCTCGCGGCGCACGCGGGGACGACGCCGTGAAGCGGCGCGCTCGCCTCGCCGCGAACGTCGCGGGTCTCGCCACGATGGCCGCGCTCTCGCTCGCGCTGCCGGGCGTCGCGCATGCGGGCCACGGGCGCGTCATCGTGGCAGGCCCGGAAGGCGACGCGGTCGTGAGCCGACTCCTGAAGGAGCTCACGGCCATGGGCTTCGAGCCCCTGCGCGTCGACGAGGCCGCGGGATGCGCGCAAGGCGCGATCGCCGCGTGGGTCGTGGAGATGAAGGCCTCCGCCGCAGCATGCTCCGACGGAATCGCGGCGACCGTGTGGATCGACACGCGAGCCGGGCTGCGTCTGGCCGAGGTGGTCACGCCGAAGACCGGCGACGCGGACGCCGACGTGGTCGCCGTTCGCGCCGCCGAGATCACACGCGCGAGCATCGAGCTCTCCGCCGCAGAGCCGGAGCCGGCACCGAAGCCCGCGCCGACGTGGGGTGACGTCCCCGCGGACGCCGACGTCGTGATCAAGCCGTCGAAGCGCGCTGCACCTGCGCCGCGCACGCCGGCGTTCGCGATGGGAACGGGGATCTCCGCGCTGATGGGCGCAGACGTCACGGCGGCCGCGCTCGACACCGAGCTCGAGCTCAGGCTCGCGCGCTACGTCGGTCTCTCCGCGCGAGCGGCGTTGACGTTCGACGGCACGACCATCACGCCGGCACGTACCGCGGTACGCATCGCCCCCTCGGTCTTCGGGATGGGTCCGGTGTTCGCGCTCGCCGCGACCGACTCCTTGTTCATCCCGCGCCTCGGTGCGGGAGCCGGCGTCGTGTGGCTGCGGTCGGCCGTGGCGCCGGAGACCGCGTTCGGCAGCGCGACGTTCGGTCCGTCGGACAGCATCGTCTCGCCGATGGCCTTTCTCAGCGCCGCGATGTCGATGCGCGTCGGCGGCGCCCTGCGGCTCACGCTCGAGGGGCTCCTCGGCGCGTCGGCGCATCGCATGGTGGTGCGCTCGCAAGGTGAGGACATCGCCTATTGGGGTCAGCCCTTCGGCACCGTCGCGCTGCGCGCGGAGGTGATGTTCCGATGAGCAAGTCGATGCACATTCGCATCACCGCGCTCGCCGTCTCGGCCGCGCTCGGCGCGCTCGGCGCGGCGTGCGGCGATCTGTATTCCGACCCGCAGCCCGGCGGCGGTAGCTTCGACAACGTCAGCCCCGTTGGCAGCGCATCCGCGCCGTTCTTCGACGCCTCGGCGCTCGCTCCGAAGGATTTCGTCACCGCGTGTCCGCACAATCCCGCCGTCGAAGGCGCGCAGTGCGAGAGCATCGGCGCAACGTGCGAGTACGGCTCGAGCCCGGACCAACACTGCAACACGACGTTGTCGTGCGGTCCCGACGGCAACTTCGGTACGTCCTGGAACGCGCGGCCGTCAGCGCTCTGCCCTAGCTACGAGTGTCCGCACGGTCCTTCGACGCCCATCGACGGTACGCCCTGCTCGCTGCCCACCAGAGACGGCGGCCCTCCCACCGATGCCGACGAGCTCGTCTGCCCGATGACCGACGGCATCTGCGCATGCACGACCGGCACCGATCCCGCGCACGCACATGCACGCGTCTGGGTCTGCGTGAAGCCGCCCGCTTCGTGTCCGTCGACGCGTCCGCTCGCCGGCCAGACCTGCGGCGTGGATGGCCCGTGCGACTACGGAAGCTGCGCATTCAAGCGAGGGATGCGCATGCAATGCAACCAGGGCGTCTGGACCTCGGCGAGCGCGTCATGCAACTGAGCGCGAGCTTCCCTCGCGTCGGCGTGTTGCTTTGCGCCGTTATCGCGTGCGTCGCCGCGTGCAGCAGCAGCTCCACGACCGACTTCGGCTTCGCGAGCGCTGGTGGGGGCTCGGCCGGGCCCACCGATTCGGTGCGCCCGCCGCCGAGCGCTTTCCCGTCGCAGGCCCCCGTCTGCCCTGTGTCTCAGCCGCTCTCCGGCGAGTCGTGCTTCGGCGGCTCACCGCCGCCGCCGGGGGGTGTCATCGCCGACGTCTGCGAATACGGCAGCGCCGGGGATCCGTCGTGCAACGTCATCGCGCGCTGCCCTTCCGATCGACAGACCTGGACGATCGAGGGTCCCACGCGTTGCCCGACCACGTGCCCGGCGCACTTCGACGAGCGCGTACCCGGCGAGTCCTGCTCGGGCACCGAGCTGTGCACGTATCTCGAAGCTACCTGTGGTTGCGCCGGCGCCATCGACGGAGCGTGGACGAGCATCACGGGCGGCTCCAACAACACGGTCAGCGACGCCGGAGACGAGGCGAGCGCCGACGCCGGCGACGCCGGGCCTGCGGCAATCGGCCGGTGGCAGTGCATTCGCCCTGAAAACGGCTGCCCGGCGCGCCGTCCGCTCGACGGCACGCGCTGCACGAAGGCGATCGACTGCGACTACGGCACCTGCGCCTTCGGCGTGCCGCTCTCGATGACATGCATCAACGGACGCTGGACCGCCCTCTATGTCGGTTCTTGCCCATGACAATTCTTCTGAACCGCGCAACGCCAGCAGTGACACTCTCTACTCCGGAAGCCATGATCCGGGAGGCCCCATGACGTCGAACTATTCGAAGCGTGTGCTCATCGCTCTGCTCCCGGTCGTTGCGCTTCCGATCGCCGCCGGCGGCATGGCTGCGTGTAGCCGCGCGCATCCCGGGCTGGCCGAGGAGACGCCGTCACCCATCGAGGGCACCGGCGCCCCGCCGTCGCTCGCGGCGCCCGGTCCGCAGCCGACCTTCGGTCCGCTCATCCAGCAGAAGGAGCCGCCTCCTCCGATCAGCGGCGGCACGCTCGCCATCGCGTCCGATCGCACGACCGCGGTCGCTGCCGATGCCGATCGCGATCGCGTCTACGTCGTCGATCTTCCGACACGCGCCGTTCGTCATACCGTCAGTCTGCCGCGCCATTCCGAGCCGGGACGCGTTGCCGTCGACGATGCCAACCACGCGTACGTCGTGCTTCGCAACGCGGGCGGCCTCGCGACGATCGATCTCGCGACCGGCGGCGTGACCATCCGGGACGTGTGTCTCGCGCCGCGCGGCGTCGCCTTCGACGTCACGCAGAAAGCGATGCACGTGGCCTGCGCCAGCGGCGAGCTCGTGACGTTGCCGCTCGGAACCGGAGACGTCGTTCGTCGCACCCTCGATCACGATCTCCGCGACGTCGTCGTCATGGGCGACGGCTCGCTCCAGGTCACGCAGTTCCGCACCGCCAGTTCGTTCCGCGTCTGGAAGGACGGGGCGCCGTCGCTCTTGCCGCTCCAGGACGGAAGCAACCTGATGTGGCGCGCGATCTCCATCAATCCCGACCCCTCGAAGGGTTGTACGAGCAGCGATTGCTCGGACGAGACCGCGTCCGTCGTTCAGCAGCCCACGCAGCAGCCGGTGCGCCCGGAGCCCGGCGGCTACGGCGGCAGCAGCAGCAGCAGCCTCGGCTCCGGCCTGACCGACGACTTCTGCTCGATGTCGACCGGCATCATCTCGACGCACGTCAACGTGGGCGCCGGGTCGATCACTCTTCCCGCGGCCGTTCTCCCCGTCGACCTGGCTACCAACGGGCGTGAGCTCGCGGTCGTGGCTGCGGGCAATGCGTTCACGAAGGAGCTTCCCCAGATCTTCGTCGTCTTCGCGGCCAACGTTCGCGAGTCGGGCGGCGGCTGCATTCCCACCGTTCACGGCAACGTGCCCGGTCAGGCCATCGCTGCGGCGTTCGACGGCGACGATGCGCTCATCGTGCAGACGCGCGAGCCCGCCTCGATCCACATCATGACCGAGGACCGCCGACGTCCGTGGAAGACCATCACGCTCGCCGACGACAGCGTCGCCGACACCGGTCACGAGATCTTCCACTCCAACGCCGGCGGCTTCATCGCGTGCGCGTCGTGTCACGCGGAAGGCCGCGACGACGGTCACGTCTGGACGTTCGTCGGTCAGGGCCCGCGCCGCACGCCCTCGCTGCTCGGCACCATCGCCGGCACCGAGCCGTTCCACTGGGACGGCGACATGAAGGACATGCGCGATCTCGTCGATCACGTCTTCGTCGAGCGCATGAGCGGACCGAAGGTCGACAACGGTCAGCTCGGCGCGCTCAGCGGTTGGCTGTTCGCGTTGCCTCCGCCGCAGAGGCTCCGTCTCGCGAGTGACGCAACGGCGCCGGGCAAGGCGCTCTTCGGCCAGCGCTGCGCCTCGTGTCACGCGGGCGACATGCTCACGAACAGCCAGACCGTCGACGTCGGCACCGGCGGCGCGTTCCAGGTCCCGTCGCTCATCGGCGTCGGCTGGCGCCGTCCCCTCCTCCACACCGGCTGCGCACAGACACTCCGGGACCGCTTCAACCCGCTGTGTGGTGGTACCCGCCATGGCGATACGAGCGACCTCTCCGAGGCGCAGATCGGCGATCTCGTGCAGTTCCTCGAGACGCTGTAGCGCTACGCGACGGCGCGAACGCAGGTAGGTAGGTCGCCGCCAGCGACTCACCGTATCCGCTGGAAATCGTGAGATTTCGTACCACTCCCAACGCTGCAATTTATCCCCAGCGGTATGCTGGGAAAGAAGATGTCGAACGGGGGCGCGCAGAGTGCGTCCGGCATCGCGGCGTATCGAACGGCGCGCGAGCTAGGGTCGCGCTCACCCCGCTCGTACGCCGCGGTCCGAGAGCCGAACGAGCTGGTGGTCATCCACCGGTTCTCGCGACCCACCGATCCGCGCGCGAAGAGCACGGCTTCGTTCGTGTCGCCGGACGGAAGCGTGTCCCTCGGCAGCGACGCGATGGCGAGCCTCGTTCGCGACGCTCGCTGCCTCCTGAAGAACTGGCATCCGAACATCGCCCGCGTACGGCACGTCGACCTCGAGGATGACGAGCTCACGGTAGCCACCGAGCTCGTCGACGGAGCGACGCTCGCCGATCTCTTCGCGGCGGCGGCGGCGCAACGTGCGGTCGGCACGACGGCTGCGATCGCCGAGCCGCTCCTTCCGTTGCCGGTGCTCGTGCGGATCCTCGTCGACGTCGTCACCGGGCTCTCGGGTCTCCATGGTCTCCGCGACGACAAGGGCTCGCCGCTCGGGACGATTCACGGCGCGCTATCGCCCGCGAACATCGTCGTCGGCAAGGACGGCGTCGCGCGGCTGCTGAATGCGTTACGTCCGCGGCCACTGCGCATCGCAGCCGGCACCGAAGCGGTCGGCTACGCGGCGCCCGAAGCGCTCGACCTGGGCGCGACGCAAGACGTGCGCGCCGATCTCCATTCGGTCGGCGTGATCATGTGGGAGGGGCTGACGGGCCGGCGACTGTACGAGGAGACGGACCCGACGCGCGTGCTCGCTCGGCAGCGCGAAGAGGACGTGCCGCCGCCGGCGTTCCCGGCGGGCTCTCCGTTCGCGCGCCTCGCCGAAGTCACGATGCGCGCGCTCGCGTTCGATCCTTCGCTGCGCTTCAAGACGGCAGCGGAGCTGGGCGCTGCGCTGCGCAACATCGCGGCGACGCGGATCGCGACGGGCAGCGTGGTCGCGGCGCAGGTCGCAGAGCTCACGGGCGACCGCATCCGCGCGCGACGCATCGAGCTGGATCCGAGCACGACGGGCAAGCGTCGCCTGATCGATCGCAGCCTGCGCGCGGCCAAGCCCGCATCTCCGGACGCAACGCCCGCCGCTCCGCCGACGGCAGACCACGACACGCTTCCTCCGGGCGCGATGGACCCGAGCGACCTCGGCCCGCCGTCGAGCGTCCCGCACGAAGTCTCGACCCGCGACTTCCTCGACCCATCCGCCTCCGCACCCGCACGCGCACCCGCTCCCGCTCCTGCACGCGCTCCCGCACCCGCACCCGGGCGCGCCCCCGCTCCCGCTCCCGCTCCCGCACCAAAGAAGACCCTCGTCGGCCACGCCCCTCCCACGCGCGCATCGGATCCGTGGATGGCCGTCCCCGCGCCCGCGCCCGCTTCCTCGCTCGCGCCCGCGCCCGCTCCCTCGCCCGCGCGCGCGTCCGCGCCCGCTTCCTCGCCCGCTCTCGCATCCGCGCCCGCCTCCTCGCCCGCGCTCGCGGCGCCCAAGCCCGTGGCCAAGCCGGCGCCGCCGCTCATCCGCAAAACGGCAAACGCAGCGTCGTCCACATCGATGAGGGTGGCGACGCCCGCACCCGCGCCTGCGCCCGCGCCACGCGTGCCACCCAGCGAGCCGAGCGTGATCGTCGCGCCCGCCGTCCCGGTCGACGAGCCCGCACCGGCACCGGCACCGGCACCGGCGCCAGCACCGATTTCGCCGCCGATCTCGGCTGCGATGCCGGCCGCGCCGCTCGTAGATTCGCCGAATCAAGCTCCACCCGGAGCTCCCGCGCGCTCGTCATCTCCGGCGCTCCGTCCGGCTCCTGTCTCGGTCTTCGACGATGTGCCGGCGCCTCCTCCGGCCGCGCCGCCCGCGACGGCCGCGCCGCCCGTGGCGTACGCGCCGGTCGTTCACTCGACGCCTCGCGCGGCATTCACGCCGACGTCGCTCGCGCCGCCGCCGGGTCGTCGGCGTCCGGCCATGGCGATCCTCCTCGGCTGCGCGCTCGCGCTGCTGCTGCTGGTGGGCTTCTTCGCCGTGCGCGCGATGGTCGCCGGCCCCGAGACGAAGACGACCACCGCGAGCACGGGTACCGCGACTGGAACGACGGCGACCGCAGCGACCGCCACGGCAAGCAGCGAAGCGACGACCGTCACCACCGCCGAGGCCCCCAAGCCGAACGACGAAGCGAAGTCCGAGACGCCGCCGGCGACGAGCGCAACGACCGAGCCGACCCCGGAAGCAACGGCCGCCGCAGCGCCAACGGCGAACGCGACCGCCGCCGGTGATCCGACGGCCGTCACGAGGCCTCCTGTTCCCGCAGGTACCGGCGGCAACGCCGGCACCGCGCCCGCCGTGCAGAGGCCGCAGCCCTCCGGTCCTGCGCGACCCAAGCGACCGACCTACGAACCCCTGGGGATCTGAAGAGCATGCGCATCCGTCCACTTCGGCGTGCCTCGATCATGGTCACCACCGCGCTCGCGCTCTCGCTGGGCAGCGCCGGCGTGGCTCAGGCCGCCGGCGTCGAGCCCGCGAAGGCCACGCCCGTGCAGCGCGAGCAAGCGCAGAGCCGCTTCCTCAAGGGCCGCGATCTCTACAACGCCAAGAAATACGACGCCGCGCTCGTCGAGCTGAATGCTTCGCTCGACATCGTCGCGAGCCCCAACACGCGCCTCTACGTCGGTCGCTGTCTGCGCGAGCTCGGTCGTACCGTCGCCGCGTACGCCGAGCTCGGACGCGCCGCTGTCGAAGCGAAGGAGCTGCTCCGCGACGACACGCGTTACGAGAAGGCAGCGCAGGCGGCGAACGACGAGCGCGCCGCGCTTGCACCGAAGCTCGGGTTCGTCGAGGTGCGCATCACGCACGCGACGCCCGAGACCACGCTGAAGGTGGCGACCGACG
>JAXDMI010000652.1:0-10543 GCA_034666145.1 Myxococcales bacterium
AGGACCGTCGCAAGGTGGAAGCGAAGCTCCCCACCCTCCTCCGCACGCCGTAACGCCGCCCCGCCGTCGCGCTAAGAATCTCGGGAGCTCGAGGGGCGGAGCCCCTCGAAACCTGACTAGCTATCCGCCGCCGCAGGCGGCGGCGGCGGCACGGACTTGCCGTTCCCGCTGTCTGTCTTCACGGGCTCGGCCTTCTCGCGCGTCGGCTGATCGCCGATGTCGAGCTGCACCTCGCCGAACACCACCTGCATCTTCGAGCCGGTCACCGCGAGCTTCACCTCGAGGGCCTTGGCGCGGATGACGGTGTTGTCCTTCACGGAGCCGGACAGGACCACCTTGTCGACGTCGAACTCGCCGGAGAGCTCGCCTTCGCTCTTCAGCTCGCCCGCCTTCACCTTGCCGGACACCGAGCCGGTCGAGGCGACGGTGAGCGAAGGCGCCTCGAGATCGCCGTTGATCGTGCCCTTCACGAGAATGGGACACGTCGACGTCAGCGAGCCCTTGAAGGTCGTGCCTTCCTCGACGAGCGTTCGTTTTTCCGTCGTGGCCGCGCCGCTCGCGCCGGCGTTCTTCAGATCGTTCATTCGTCGCTCCTCTTTGAAATCTAGCGCTTGGCCGACTTGTTGCCGTTGCCGTTACCTGTTTGACCGCCGCCGGCCGACGTCGAGATCCGCATGCGGAGCTGGCAGCCCGGCTCGAACGCAAAGCGCGTGAGCTCCGGCGGCTGTTGCACGGCGCCGACGAGCGCGCCGGAGGCCGTGACGACCAGCTGATGCGCGCCGACGATGGCGGCGGTGTTGTTCTTCTTTCCTTCCGGCTTCTCGAAGAACTTGCCGTTGATGGTGATGTTGCCCGCGCCGGTGATCTGGCAGCCGGTGAGCACGCCGTCGGAGCCCACGATGAGCTCGGTGCCGCGACCGAGCGCGATGGTGCACTGCTCGAAGAGGCTCTCGATCTCGACGGTGGCGCCCTCGTCGAACTGGAGGCTGGCGTTGCGGAGCACGTCGCCGCGCCCGAAATAGCGCCTGTTTGCCGAGCGATCGTCGGCCGGCCGTGCCGGCGCCTGACCGGTGAGGATGGCGGCGATCTGGTTGGCGACCACGCGCACCGAGCCGTCGGCGTTGGGGCTGTTGTCGAGCCAGTCGGCCTTGATGCCGGTGATCTGCACGCCCTTCGCGATGAGGCCGAAGACCTTCGCGCCGGTGAGGTTCGCTCCTTCGAGTCGCGCATCGGTGAGCGTCGCGCCGCGGAGATCGGCGTTGGTGAGGTCGGCGCCCGACAGGTTCGCCTTGCCCATGTCGACCTTCGTCAAGATGGCGCCGACCAGCTTCACGCCGCGTCCCTTGACCGAGCGCATCTGCGCGTCGGCGAGCACGGCGCCCGTGAAGTCCGCGTCCTCGAGGTTCGAGTCCGACAGGTTCGCGTTCGTCAGCTCGGCCTTCATCATCTTCACGCCGCCGAGGTAGCACTCCCCGAGATCGGCATGCGTGAGCACGGCGCCGGTGCAATCGGCGCCGCCGAGGTTCGCGAGATCGAGCTGCGCGTGCGTGAGCCGCGCGCCGGCGAGGTTCGCGCCCTGGAGATTCGCCCCTTCCAAGTTCGCGCGCGAGAGGTTCGCGCCGGTGAGGAGCGTTCGCTGCAGGTTCGCGCCTTCGAGGTCGGCGTTGTCGAGGTTCGCGTCGCGGAGATCGGCTCCGGAGAGGAACGCTTCGCAGAGGTTCGCGCTCTTCAGGTTCGCGTTGCGGAGACGCGCGCCTTCGAGGTTCGCGCCGACCATGTCACAACGACGAAAGCTGGCGCCCTCGAGCACCGCGTTGGCGAGGATGATGCCGGAAAGATCCGCGCGATCGATCTTCTCGCCTCGTTTGACTTTGCTGACGACGGCGTCCGGCGTGAGCTCGGCCATTAATCTCTCCCCTGACGCTGATAGGCGTGACGGCGATTCACTGTGAGGACCAGAGCCGCAGACTAACGAGTGGATCTCGAACAGTCGACCTCGATCCGCGTAGATGGCGGGAGGCCGCTCAAACAGGTGCGCGTCTCGGCGCCACGCACCTACGCGGGCCGAGACAAAGCCGGCGAAGCGAGCTCAGTCGCCGGCGCGGTACTTCTCGCGCGCTTCTTCGAGATACTCGGAGAGCTGCGTGATGCGCTGCCCGAAGGGCACCTTCTCGATGCCCTGGATCCGCTCCACCTCGCCGAAGCGCGCGAGCAGCAGGCTGATCGCGAGCCACGTCTCCTCACGCTGCCGGAAGAGCTCGCGCTTTCGCGCCTTCGCCTCGGGTGACCAACCGCCGGACGCCTCTTCGTAGCCGTCGTGCTGCTCGCGGAGCTGCACGGTCAGCACAGCGAGGCGTTCGCGCTCGGACGCGCGCGCGTCCTGCGGCGAGGCGTTCTGCAGCTCGCTTCGATATGCCTGGAAGCGCTCGACGATGCGCTGCGCGAGCGCCTCGGGGATGCCCGCGACCTGCGAGATCTCGTCGGCCTTCGCTTCGAACAGCGTCTTCAAGCTGGTGAGCCCTGCGGCGTGCAGCTTGTCGATCGTCACCTTGCGAACGTCCGGCACCGACAGACAGAGCGACTGGATGATCACCGCTTCGCGACGCGACTTGTCGCGATCGAGCGCGAACGCCTGCGGGAGGATCGCGACGAGCTGCCCGTACTCGTCGAGCAGCTTCTCCTTGGAGGCACCCTCGATCGTCCGCGTCCCGGCGCTCTCGGGATCCGCGGACGTCGCGGTGAGAGCGGCGCCGAAGCGATCGAGCGCGGGCGCGAGCTCGCCGAGCTCGAGACGCTCCGCGGCGCGGCGCAGCGACGTCACGGCCGGGATACAGATTTCGATCCACTCGCGCGTCGCCTCTCCCCACTTCACGTCGATCATGAAGTCGCGGACGTGGCGCATGTGATTGGCGGCGAGCTCCGCGAACAGCTCGCGCACCGGTGCCAGATCGACGGCGGCAGTCCCGGCGGCGCCGCTCGTGTTGTCCGAGAGCAGCGCATCGAACGCGAACGCGATCGAGCCCTCGTCGAAGCCGGGGAACGACGACGGCGTCGCCATGGGCAGCACCGACTCGCGCTTGGCAGGAGGCGGCGGCGGAAGCCTCGACGGGCGCGCGCTCGGCGACCCGCCGCTCGATGGAGGCGACGCCATGGGACGTGCGCTCGCGAGCGCGGCGGCGCCCGTGCTGGTCTTGCTGGCGCTCGCGTTGGCGCGCGCGGGAAGCGGCGGGGGTTTGCCGGGCCCCGTCGCAGAGGAAGACGACGGCGCAGGCGCTGCCGCGCGCGATGCGGCGAGCGCAGGATCGGACGGCGGTCGCACGCCGGCTCCAGCTGCTGCCGCCGCTGCCTTCGCAGCAGCGATCGCCTCCGGTGTGACAGCGGGCATGCGCGTCGAGTCGATGCGCACCGCGGCCATCTCCGTCGAGCCTTCGGTCGAGAGCGAGTACCGACCAGGAGACGCAGGTCTCTTGCTCTGGGGCTCGTCCCCCTCCGGCTTTTCGCCAGGGGAACGGGAGCCAGACGTCGAGCTCATACGGGTCGCCTCATCAGGCCCACCCGCTCTCGGATATCCACGCGCAATCCTTGGCCTCCGCGTTGAAGCATAACAGGGCGGCCGCAATTGTCCGTAGCTCGCAGCAATCCGACCGGGAGGCATCGCGAGTAGCATGCGCCCTCCCCTCCGCTCACAAGGGCAAGCAACACGGCTCGGTGGCCCTTCTGCGATAGGCTGGCCGGATGCGGCGTTCGCAGAAGCTCGCGCTGTCGTGCTCGACCGGCCTCGCGCTTCTCCTGGTCATCGAAGCGTGCCGCTCGCCGACGCAGATGACTCTCGACGTCACCTACGGCGGCAACTGCGCCGATTTGAGGGGCGTAGCCATCATCGTGGGGACCGATCCCACCGTTTCCGAGTCGCGGATCGCAACGAACCTGTTCACGACCACCACCTCGCAATGCGCGCCCGCGGGCGCCGGCTCACGCGTCGGTACGCTCGTCGTCACCCCGAACGATTCGATCGGGCAGGGCTCGGTCGTCGTCCTCGGCTCGTTCGACAAGCCGGTCGAGCAGTGCAAAGCGAGCGAGGGTTACTTCGGATGCATCGTCGCGCGGCGAATCTTCTCGTTCGTCGCGCACACCGCGCTGACCATCGAGATCCCGCTCGATCCCGACTGCAAGAACGTGCCGTGCGACGCCGTTTCGACGTGCAAGAAGGGCGCATGCACCGATGCCCACGTCGATTGCGGAGCCGGCGGCTGCAGTCAGCCAGGGCAGCTCTCCGACGGCGGGACGCTCTTCGTCGATGCGCCGACGAGCCCCGAGGCCGCGATCGCGGAGCTCGACAGCGGCGGCGGCGGACCGACGGATGCGGGTGACGCAGCGTCTCCGACCGATGCCGAGATCGACGGCGGCGCGGACGCATCGAGCTGCCCGGCGAACGCGCCGGTCGAGTGCCCGGTCGGCAGCTCGATGTTCTGCGGGGGCGGCCAGAGCTGCTGCCAGGACCCGATGGCAGGCACGACGGCGAGCTGCAAACCGACGGGGCAGTGCCCGTCGAACTACAACGAACGAAGGCTGGACTGCACCTCGACGAGCAACTGTGGCGCGGGGCTCGTCTGCTGCCTGACCATGTTCAATCAGATGCCCGCGACGTGCATGGCCTCGTGCGACGAGAGCTTCGGTTCCCAGAAGCGCCTCTGCGCGCGGGACTGCGAATGCGCGGGAGCAGGACCGAGAGCCATCATGGACGGAGGAAAGTCCACCGCGACGTGCTCGCTCGATCAGCCCTACAGCGTGAAGGGCGTGAAGGCGTGCCAGTGATCCGCGAGCGACGAGCCGCTCAGCGCAGCTCCGCCACTTGTTCACCGAAGATCCGCTCGAGTCCCGACAGCACCTCGTCGGAGACCTCGACGCGGTAGTTCTTTCCGAGCGAGAGGAAGGCCTCGGCGCCGTCCTTCATCGCAAGCACGAGCGCGACGGGGCAGTTGCCGTTCGACGCGCGAAGCACGTTCGCCATCTTCTGTAGCTGCTCGTCGGTAGTGCGCTCGGCGCGCAGGCGGATCGCGACCTGCCGCGTGTCCTTCTTCACCGAATCGGAGAGACGCACCGCCTCGTTGAGGAAGAGCGTTGGCTCGCGCGGCCCTTCCTCTTCCGGCTCGGCATCGTCGCCGCGGAACGGGAAGCTCACCTTCCCCGTGACGAGCACGGGCTCGCCGGCGGTGAGCACGGCCGCATACGTGTCGATTTGGTTGGCGCGGACCTTCACGGTGACGCGACCGGTGAGGTCCTCGAGATCGAAGAACGCGATCTTGCCGCCGCCGTCCTTGAAGATGCGCTCGCGATAGCCCTCGACCATGCCGCATACGCTGACCACCGCCCAGTCGGACGCGCTCGCGAGTGACGACGTCGGCACGGCTTGCAGCTTCGAGAGCGCGCCGGCGCCCTTCAAGTAGCGCTCGAGCGGATGACCGGACACGTAGAAGCCGAGCGCCTTCCGCTCGCGGACCAGCATCTCGCGCCGGTCCCAGGCCTCGGCGGTGGGGACGTAGCCGCCCGCCGCCGGCGCGTTACCGGTCGCGGCGCCGGCGCGCGGCCCGGCGTCGAGCAGGCCGAACATGTTCGTCTGACCGCGCTCGCGATCGCGGCTCGCGGCGCGGCTGCGCTCGAGCGCGATCTCGATCGACGCGAAGGCCGTGGCGCGCGAGATGCCGCGCGGGACGAGCGTCGAGTCGAAGGCCCCGCACTCGACGAGCGCTTCGAACACGCCCTTGTTGATGCGCTTGGCATCGACGCGCGACGCAAAGTCGAAGAGATCGGCGAAGGGTCCACCTTCCCTGCGGGCGTCGAGCAGCGCCTCGAGCGCCGCCTCGCCGAGGCCGCGCACCGCGCCGAGGCCGAAGCGGATCTGCGGACCGCACGGGTCCTTCGCGACGGCGGTGCGCTCGGCGCGCTGGGCCCGCTTGTTCCCCTGGGGATGCGTGTAGACTACCTTGAAATCGATGTCGCTCTCGTTGACGTCGGGCGGCAAGACCGTGACGCCCATCGCGCGAGCGTCGGCGATGGTGCGGACGACCTTGTCGATCTTCTCCTTGTCGGAGGTCATGATCCCGCAGAGCAGCTCGACGGGGTAATGCGCCTTGAGATAGGCGGTCTGGTACGTGATGAGCGCGTACGCCGCGCTGTGTGAGTTGTGGACGATCAAGCCGTCGGCGACGAAGTTGTGATCGACGTCGACGGTGAGGTCGAAGGTCTCCTGGATGCCGCGCGGCTCGATGGCGACGACGCGATCCCAGAAGACGTCGGAGCTGGCGAGATCGTCGAGCCGCGTCGAGCCGAAGAAGTCGGCGAGCTTCTTGATCGTGGCGCGGCGGAAGCCGGATTTCTTCGCCGAGCCCTTGCCGAGGAACTCCTTCATCGAGACGCCGGACTGCGCGTCGAGCTCGAGCCACGTCAGTCCGGCTTTGCGCCGCTCGTCGTCGACCCAGCGACGTACGTCAGCCGGAATCGTGTCCTTGCTCGACCGGCCGCGCTCGGTGGCCGACACGTGATCACGCAGGAACGCGACGGCGCGGTCGCGACCGACGCAATGCGGAGCGATGCGCGCGAGGAACGTCTCGATCGACCCCTCGCCGACGAGATGCACGGTGTACCCGGCGCGGACGCCGCCGCGGTACTTGAACTCCTTCGCGTGCACGCCGCTCGGAATGCCGAGCCGAAGCAGCAACGTTTGCACGTCGACGGCGAGCCCCTCCGACGACGTCGCGTAGAAGGGAACCGCCTGCGTGACGTTGGCGAGGAATCCGTCACCCGCCCAGAGACGGCCCACGAAGACTTCGAGGTCCGCATCGCACAGCGCGAACACGGGCTCCGGCACGCGTTTCGCGGTCGCCTTCACGCCGAGGATGCCGAGCGTCTCCGCCCAGCGGTACATGCCCGATCGGACGAGCGGAGCCGGCGCGGGCGGGAACGTCGGCTCTACCGCGAGCGCGCTCGAGCCGTTCGTCGATGGCATGGTCCGCGCGTTCCAGGGCACCTGTCCCTTCCGGAAGCGCATGTCCTGCCCGCTGCTCACGCACACCTCGAGCCGAACGCCGTCGGCCCGCGCATCGATCCGCGCAACGCTCTGCGGAAAGGCGCTCGCGGCCTTCGCGAAGTCCTCGACCAGGACGCGGTCGTTGCCGAAGAAGTACAAGCACGTCGGATGGCAGGTGTTGCCTTCCGAAAGCAGGCCCGCGAGAGCGACCACCTCGTGCTCGGGCCAGTGCTCCCCTCCCCGCACCCGCAGGTTGCGCGGCGCCGCGATGCGATCGCCGACGCTCAGGTCCTCGAGGTTCGTCCAGCCGTCGAGCGTGCGGAACGGATGATTCCCCGTCGCGGTGATGCGCTTGCCTTGCGCCGTTCGCAGCTCGTAGACCTTCTTGCGCCCGTTGCGCATGACGTCGGTGACGGCACGCTCGCGTAGCTTTCCATCGTCGCCCAGTGCGTGCACTGTACACGGACGGCGCGTCTCGAAGAGCTCCTGCACGGTCGTGCGCTCACCCGTGACAGCGTCGACGATCGTCGTGCTGCCAATCACGCATTTATTAAATCCGTAGCCCGCGAAGAATTCGAGCAGGCCGAAGATGCGGTCCGCGTCGGCCTCGTCGACGCCCTGGCCCTTTGCGCCGTCGACGAACGTCGACTTCTGCTTGGCCATCTCCTCGGGCTTCTTCTTGCCCATGGCGCGGCGCAACAAGTCTGCGCCGCCGAGCGAGTAGCCCGAGAGCGCCTGCGCCACCTGCATGACCTGCTCTTGGTAGACGATGACGCCGTAGGTCGGCTCGAGGATGAAATCGACCTTGTCGTGCATCTTCGCGATCGGCTTGCGACCGTGCTTGCAGTCGACGAAGTCCTTCACCATGCCGCTGCCGAGCGGACCCGGGCGGTAGAGCGCGACGGCGGCGACGACGTCTTCGAACACGCCCGGCACGAGGTCCTTGAAGAGCTGCTGCATGCCGCTCGACTCGAGCTGGAAGACGCCCTTGGTCTCGCCGGAGGCCATGAGCTGGTAGCTCGCCTTGTCGTCCAGCGGGATCTTGTCGATGTCGAAGGGCTTCTCGACCTGTTGCAGATCGGGTCGCGCGCGGATGAGACGCACCGCGATGTCGACGACGGTGAGCGTCTTGAGGCCGAGGAAGTCGAACTTGACGAGGCCCGCCTGCTCGACGTCGTCCTTGTAATATTGAGTGATGAAGCCTTCGGTCTTGCCGTCCTTGAAGACCGGGACGTGATCCCACAAGGGACCTTCGCTGATCACGATGCCGGCGGCGTGCTTGCCGGCATGGCGCGTGAGGCCTTCGAGCTTGATGGCCTGCGTGAGCAGCTCCTTGATGCGGGGCTCGGTCTCGTAGCGCGCCTTGAGCTTCGGCTCGATCTCGAGGCTCTCGGTGATCGTGTACGTCTCGGCGGGCGTCTTGTTGGGGATGAGGCTCGCGATCTGCTGCGCCTCGATGGGCGAGATCTGGAGCGCGCGCGCGACGTCCTTGATGACGCTCTTCGCCTTCAGCTCGGCGAACGTGGCGATCTGACCGACGCTGGTCTCGCCGTACTTCTGCTGCACGTACTGGATCACCTTGTCGCGGCGGTCCATGCAGAAGTCGACGTCGAAGTCCGGCATGCTCACGCGCTCTGGATTCAGGAAGCGCTCGAAGAGCAGGTTGTACGGGATGGGATCGAGGTCGGTGATCCGCAGCGCGTACGCGACGAGCGAGCCGGCGCCAGAGCCGCGGCCCGGGCCGACGGGGACGCCGTTCTCCTTTCCGAACTTGATGAAGTCCCAGACGATGAGGAAGTACCCGGGGAACTTCATCCCGCAGATGACGTCCATCTCCATCGAGAGGCGCTTGCGATACGCGTCTTCGTCGACCTTCTTGCCGACCTCGGCGAACTCGCGGAAGCGGCGCTCGAGACCGTCCTTCGAGACCTCGCGGAAGTACGTCGGCTCATCCATGCCGGCGGGAACGCCGAAGCTCGGGAGCATCGGGTTGCCGAGCTTCAGCTTGAGCTGACACTTCTCGCTGATGGCGAGGGTGTTGCGGATCGCATCGGGGACGTCGGCGAAGAGCTTCGCCATCTCGTCGCCGGTCTTCAGATACATCTCGCGCGAGCCGTGGCCGCGCTCCTTCGACTCCTCGTAGGAGCGGCCGCTCTTGATGCAGCCGAGGTACATGTGCGCCTCGGCGTCGTCCTTCACGCCGTAGTGCACGTCGTTGGTGGCGACGAGCGGAAGGTCGAAGCGCTTGGCGAGATCGATGAGGATGCCCTTGAGGATGGGCTGCTCGGGCAGGCCGTGATCCTGGAGCTCGACGTAGAGCGAGCCCGGCTCGAACAGCTCCTTCAGACGACCGAGCGTCTTCGCGCCGGCCTCGACGCCTTCTTCGAGCACCGCCTGCGCGACCATGCCGCCCATGCAGCCCGTCATCGCGACGAGGCCCTTGGTGCGGCCTTCGAGGTCCTTCAACGAGACGCACGGAACGCCTGCGGGACCGGCCGGATCGGGCTCGACGTAGCCGCGTGACACGAGCCAGACGAGGTTCTTGTAGCCCTCCTCCGTCGCCGCGAGGAGCGGGAGGTGATGCCCGTGACTGCCGACGACGACCTCGAGCTCGGCGCCGAGGATGGCTTTGACGCCGAGCTCCTTCGCCGCCTTGTAGAAGGTGATCGCGCCGAACATATTTCCGTGATCGGTGAGCGCGACCGCGGACATGCCTTGCTTCTGGACCTGCTTGACGAGGTTCTTCACCTTCACCGCGCCGTCCAGCATCGAGTACTGGGAGTGGACGTGGAGGTGGACGAAGTCGGTCATGAAGGCGTGCGAGGCTCGGAGCTCAGTCACCGAGTAGCAGGAGCTACCCGGAGCGCCCAGGGTTTAAGACCCGTAAAAAGACGTCTCATTGCCGGCGCGAAAGCCACAACCCTTCGTCGCTCGGCGACCGTCCGTGCTTCCATTGCAACTCTAGCTTGCGCAGCAAAGCTCATCCTCGTTAACATGCGCCGCCGCCAGGCGGCCGGGCAGCGTTGGGGTCAGCGTTTCCGCGTCGGCGTTCGCCGCAAATCATCGTGTCGGTCGTGTTCCGTAATCGGAGGAGGCATCACCTATGAAGCTTTACAAGTCGCTCTCTTTGCTTGTTCTCGGTCTAGGGGCCGTCGGAACCGTCGCATCGCAGGGCTGCAGCAGCAGCACCGCGGCCCCGGCCGGCGCAACGGGCTCCGCCGGAACCGTGCCGCCAGCTCCGCCGACCGCGGGCGCCACCACGGACACGACCGCGCGCGTGTTCGCCGTGAACCAGCTCTTCCTCGGTGACGTCGGCCGCAACGGTCCCGTCAAGGACGCGTGGAAGGACATCGGTTACAACATCGACGGCCTCGCGACGACCAAGACGGACACGAACGTCTGCAACCGCGTCGGCGGCGCCGATCCTGCGAAGCAGGAAGACGGCAACGGCGGCATCGACAACAGCTTCGGTCACACGATCGTCGGCTTCATCCAGGGCGTCGCGCCGAACCCGTC
>JAXDMI010000653.1:0-4178 GCA_034666145.1 Myxococcales bacterium
CACGCGCTTCGAAGGGTGACCAGCCGTCGAAACCATGCGGGCGTCCACACAGCAGAAGACATTGCGCGTCTTACTGACCGGTTGCCAGAAGAGCGCAGGCAAGACGTTAGCGAGAGAATGCGGAAGCCTCACCCATTCGTTGCCGAAGCCACGATCGATTACTCCCCCGTGTTCGATCGGCCGATCGACCCGGCGCGCTTCACCTTCACGCCGCCTCCGCCTGGCTCCGAGGAGAGCGCGCCCCAGTAAGCGGGCCTCGTCACCGGGCGCTACGCGACGGCCTGAAGCTCGAAGATCAGCGAGGCGCGGCGGGAGGCAAGGGTTACGTCCGCTCGTGCACGCGAGCGCATTCAGCGCCGGAAGCCGAGGACGAACACAATGACCATCCCCGCAATGATGGTCGCATAGACAAACATGGTGGCGCGCGCGTCCGTCAGCCAGGCCGGTGGCCGGTAGGGGTCGTTGTCGTCGAGCGCGCTCGGTGCGTCGAAGTCGTAGATGACCGGTGCGTCACAACGAACGTTTTCACCGACACCGACACGGCGGGCAGGGACTCGTTGTCGGACCGGCGGTCTCGGCCTCTCCTCGTTGGGATAGTCCGGTCGCGCGCTCGCAATGCGGTAAGCGTCGACGCCCATGGTGCCGATTGTAGCCGAGTCTGCCGCGCTCGGCGCCCAGCGGTACCTCTGACGGCGAGCCACGATTCACACCGTGGGGATCGTGCCTCCGTCGATCACGTACTCACTGCCATGGATGGACGCCGCCCGGTCGGACACGAGGAACGCGACGAGCTCGGCGACCTCCTCGGGGCGGCCCGGGCGACCGATCGGAATACCGCCGAGCGAGTCCATCAGCCGTTTGCGCGCCGGCGGGCTACGAGTCGTTGCGCGGCGGCGGTCTCGATGAACCCTGGTGAGACCGTGTTGACTCGAAGACCCTTCGGACCGACTTCGTTCGCCAGCCCCTTGCTGTACGTCGTGATCGCTGCCTTCGCGGCCGCATACGCGAGCGTCGCCTCGAAGAGCGGAAGGCGGCGCTGAATGGACGCGACGTGGACGATGACGCCCGCGCCTTGCTTCAGCATCGTCGGCAGGAGCGCGCGATCGACTCGCAGGGCGGCGAGGAGATTCGTGTCGAGGTCGCGTTGCCAGTCCTCATCGGTGAGCGCGGCGAAGCCGCCGCCGGGGGCGGAAGAACCTCCGACGTTGTCGACGAGGATGTCGACTCCGCCGAGCGTCTCCAGAACGGCACGGGCGACCGTTCTCACCCCCTCTGCCGTGCTCATGTCGGCCTTGATGAAGAGATGATGCATCTGTCCGACGGGCGGATCGGAGCGAGCCGTCGTCGCAACCGTGGCGCCGCCGGCCGCGAGGCGCCGCACGATCGCCTCGCCCATTCCTTGCGTGCCTCCCGTGACGAGGGCGCGCTTTCCTTCAAACTCGCTCGGATCGCACGAGAAGAGCTGCGCACTCACCAGGCGATCTCCAGCCGCAAGATGCTCTCGCGGTCGAGCAGGAAGGTGTAGCGAAGGGTCGCTGGGCTTCCTCTGAAGTCGCCGGATACGAGGTTTGCCACCACCATCGTGCGCCCCCGCTGCGCAATGTCGATTGGTTCCTCGGCGAAGACGGAGATCGCGCGCTCCGCGTCGTGCGACGACGTGGAGCAAGCTCTGAAGTTGCTCAGGGCCGGTGGAAGCTCGTGATCCTCTTCTGTCTCTTCGGCGGGAAACAAGCACTCTGCCCGGCGCTCGACGCGCTCTTGCAGTGGGCCGCCAAGCGGCCAGCCGACGCGGGCTCGTGATGGTCGCCGGACATCGCGACCGCTGAGCTCGGGTCGGGCCTGGCACTCCGCAAGCTTGCAAGGACCGATCGTGAGGTGGACGCCATGAAAGAAGCACAGCATTTCTCGACCAAGCTCGCCCCGGTAGCGCTCGCATTGCTCCTCCCGCTGTCGTGCAGTGAGACGCGCGGCACCAGCGGCACGGAGGAGCCTGCGGTGCGTTGGCTCGCGCCTGCCGAGGTCGGTCCTCACGGCGAGGCGCCCGGCGCCAAGCTTCGGCTCGTCTCGTCGCAAGCCGACGGCGCCAAGAGCTTCGTGCTCATCCTATCGAAGGGCGACGAGGTCATGACCGCGCTCGCGGACTTCGCGCGTGATCAGAAGGTCGTGAACGCTCACTTCGTCGGCATCGGAGGCGTGCGCGATCCCGAGGTGGCCTGGTTCGACCTGACACGCAAGGAGTTCAAGGCCATGTCGCTCGCCGAGCAGATGGAGGTCCTCACCATGTCCGGAGACATCGCGCTCGCAGAGAGCGGTCAGCCCATCGTTCACACGCACCTCGCGCTCGGCCGCAGCAATGGAACGGCGTGGGGCGGGCACTTGCTCCACGCCGTCACGTCGCCGACCCTCGAGCTGTACGTGACCACGTTTCCACAGCCGCTCTACAAGCGCGCCGACCCGGATACCGGAATCCTCTTCATCGATCCTTCGGTGGTGCGGTGAGCTCGCGTGCGGTCTGGGCGTGCTCGCCGGACTTCCGCTGGACTACTGACGAACCGCCGCGCCCGGGAAGCCGAGAGGCCGCTCAGCTGCCGAGTTGTCAGCTCGCTCGGGCGCGTACGTCACCGCCAGAACGCCGGAGGGCAGAACGTGCGAGCGAACGACCTTCATGCTCACGTCGTGGGTCGTCTCGTCGAAGAGGCGCGCACCTCGTCCGAGGACGACGGGGCAGATGCTTAGCGCAAGCTCGTCGAGCAAGCCCGCGCGCAGAAGCGTTCGCACCAGTGTAGGACTGCCGGGGACCTGAATATTTTTGCCGAGCTGCTCCTTGAGCGCAGTGAGCTCCTCTACGAAGTTCCCTCGGATCAAGGTGGAGTTGGCCCACTCGAGTGGTGCCCGAAGGGACGCCGAGAGCACGTACTTGGGAGAGTCGTTCAGGAACCTCGCCATGGGAACGCTGCTCGGCTGATTCGGCCAGAGCTTCGCGAACTCCTCATAGGTTCGGCGACCAAGCAAGACCGCATCTGCTTCGAGAATGCCGGAGCTGATCGTCTCGGCCATTTCCGCGTCGAGGTAACGCGAAAAGGCCCACGCGCCAGGGGACTCCACCACACCGTCAAGTGAAACGAACAGACCTGCAACGATCTTACGCATGACAGTCTCCTTCTGACCTTGGGTCGCGGGCCAAAATGCTCGCTCTGATCCAATGACGTTCGGAACGCCGCGATTCATACATTCCTAAATTGAGTCGGTCCGTCGGCGGCGCTGCGAGGCGCAGCAGAATCGCAAGCCGCTTCCCATGCGCCCGGCTCAGCTTCGGGGTTTACGGCTGCGGGCTGTCCACTGCGCGCCGGCGCTCTTGCAGGAAGCGACGAACCGCGGGGTCGCGTTCTAGTCCGATGGCTACGTCGTACGCGTGCCGCGCCTCGGCACGACGGTCCGCCCTTGCCAGGAGGGCCGCGCGCGCGGCCCAGTAGGGCTGGTACTCCGCGAGTCGCGCGTCGGCGATCTGTTCGATCGCCTCGAGCCCGGCTTGAGCCCCGCCGAGCTCCGCAATGACGAGCGCGCGATTCACAGCCACTACGGGAGAGCCAGTCAGGACGAAGAGCGCGTCGTAGAGCTGCATGACCGCCTGCCAGTTCGGCGTCCCAGTTCGGCAACGGAATACGTGCGCCGATTGGAGTGCCGCTTCGAATTGATAGCGACCGATGGGTCCGAGTCCGCGTGCGCGAAGGAGTCGCGCTTCGGCTTCCTCGATCATGGACGAATCCCACCGCACCGGATCTTGCTCGGTGAGCGGAACGTATGCTCCGCTTTGGTCACGCCGCGCGCCGCGTCGCGCCTCGACGTAGAGCATGAGCGCCAGAAGGCCGAATGCCTCGGCGGCCTCTGGAACGAGCTCGGTCACGAGTGTGCCGAGGAACAGGGCCTCCTCCGCCAGATCGCGTCGCACGACGTCGGAGCCGTCGTAATCGGCCCACCCTTCCGCGAAAATAGCGTAGATGGCGTCGAGTACTGTATCGAGCCGACCCGAGAGCTCCTGCCGCTCCGGGATGCGAAAGGGAATCCCTGCTCGCCGGATCTTCTTCTTGGCTCGCGCGAGTCGTTGCCCCATCGTCCCGGGCGACGTTAGGAAGGCGGACGCGATCCGCTTCGCGTCGAGGCCGAGCACGGCCTGGAGC
>JAXDMI010000654.1:0-6341 GCA_034666145.1 Myxococcales bacterium
GGGAGGCGGACGACGTCCTCTACCTGGTGATGGAGTACATCACGGGGCGTCCGCTCAACGTCCTGAGCCACATGATGCAGCGCGCGGGCAAGCCGATACCGGTCGGCATCGTGATGCGTATCCTCGCCGACACGTGCGCGGGGTTGCACGCGGCGCACGAGCTCGAACGGGATGGGAAATCACTGGGCGTCATCCATCGCGACGTCTCCCCGCAGAACATCCTCGTCAGCGACAAGGGGACGGTGAAGCTCATCGACTTCGGCGTCGCGAAGGCCAACGATCGGCTCGCCGCCGACACCACCGACGGACACACCAAGGGCAAGCTCCGGTACATGGCGCCCGAGCAGCCGATGGCGCGCGCCGTCGATCGCCGCGCCGACATCTGGGCGGTGGGAGCCGTTGCGTTCGATCTGCTCGAGGGACATCCGCCGCACGACGGCCAGAACGATCTCGCGCGCCTCTTCAAGCTGATGGACAAGGGCCCGCCGCCCGCGTTCGTCACCGACGTACCGAAGCCGATCGCCGACGTCATCCACAAGGCGCTCGCACCCGATGTCGACGCGCGCTGGGCAACGGCGGCCGAGATGCGGACCGCCATCGAGGCGGCGCTCGACGCGTGCAACCTGCGCATCACCACCGACGTGATCACGGAGTTCTTCGGGCCTGCGCTGGCCGCGCCGGGCGATGACGAAGAGGAGGAGATGCAGAGCGACGGCGGCGTTCTGCGCGCGCGCCTCAAGCGGCCCTCGATGCGCGAGGCGATGCCGACCATCGACGTACCGGCGCCCGATGCGTCGAGCGGCGCGGCGCGTGTTGCCCGGGCGGCACCGGAGTCGGAGCCGCCGATCATCGAGACGCTCTCGGCGCTCAACACGCGTCCGCACGGTGTGCCGCGGCGCGCGTCACGCATCGTCGTCGGTACGGTGGCGGCGGCGGCGCTGATCTGCGTCGCCGCGTTCGCGCTGGGGCTCCGGCGCGATCCCGCGTCGACGACGACGACGGCTCCGCCGACCACGCCCGCGCCGTCCTCGGAGCTGCAGGGGGTGCCTGAGCCGGCCGCCAACGCCAACGCGAACGGCGGCGGCGGCGCATCGCCCACGACGACGACGGGCGCAACGACGCCGGCGGGCGACGACACCACGACGGCCGCGACGCCGAGCCCGATAGCCGCGCCATCGCCGTCGCCGCAGGCGGTCGCGATCGGTATCATCGACCGCAAGAAGGCCTCCGCACCCGTCGCGCCTGCGGCGCCCGCGAAGACCTCGCGTCCACGTACCGCCAAGCCTTCCAGCCCCGCTTCGCCGATTACGCCGTCTTCGCCGCCGAGCTCACGTCCTCGTTATGACGACACGATTCAGTAGAGCGCTCAGCGCCGGCATCATGATGATCGCGCTGGCCGTGGCCCGGGACGCGGCCGCCGACCCGACCGCCGCGGACGTGGAGACAGCACGCGGTCTCTACGTCGAGGGCCTCGAGCTGCGCGACAGCGGCAAGCTCGAGATGTCGCTCGGGCGCTTCAAGGCCGCGCATGCGCTCGCGGCGACGCCCATCACTTCACTCGAGCTGGGACGAGCTCACGCGCTGCTCGGTGAGCTCGTCGAAGCGCGCGAGGTGCTCTCGTCGATCGAGCGTTTGCCGGTGCAGCCCAGCGAGTCGGCGAAGGCGGCGAACGCGCGCGTCGAAGCGCGCGCGATGACCGAGCAACTTCGTGACCGCATCCCCGCCATGCGGATCGTGTTCAGCCCCGAGCCGCCTGCGCCGCCGCACGTGACGATCGACGGCGTCGTGATCCCACCCGAAGCGCTCGCGAACCCGCGCAAGGTGAATCCCGGTAGTCACACCATTGTCGCCGAATCGAATGGCGCACGCGCGACGTCGACCGTGCTGCTCATCGAGCGCGAGCTGCGCATGGTGACGCTCTCGCTGCGTGGAGGAACGGCAGCCGTGGCGAAGCCCGTGACGATCGCGCCCGACCCGTCGCGCGTGACGCCCGACCCGCCGCACGAGTCGCCGCCGTCTTCGACCACGACCTCCGGCCCTACAGGGTGGTTCTACGTGGGCCTCGGAGCCGCGGGCGTGGGCATCATCGTGGGCAGCATCACCGGCGCGATCGCGCTCTCGAAGGCGAGCACGCTGGAATCCGAGTGCACGGGCTCGGCGTGTCCGCGGACCGCCGCCGACGATCTGACGACGTCTCGCACCATGGGCGTCGTGTCGACGGTGGCCTTCGGTATCGCTGCGTTCGGCGGCGCGGTGGCGATCGTGACGTGGCTATCGCGGCCCTCGAGCACGACGGCGGTGCGTACGTCGCCGAACGCGCTACGCTGGTCGTGGTGAGCTCGCGCCGTCGTCTTCGCTCCGTCTTCGCCGCGTGCGCGATCGCGATCGTCGGCGGATGCGCATGCGTCGCGACGTTCGGATGCAACGCGATCACCGGCACCGGTAAATACGATCTCGTCGACTGCCCGAGCGGCACGTGCGGTGACGGTGGCAGCGGCACGAACCCCACCGGACAGACGGGCGACGGAGCTGCGTCGACGGGCGCCGACTCCGGGACGGACTCGTCGAGCGCGCCGATCGTCAATTGCACCAACGGCCAGGCGCCGGTCACGCTCGTCGTGACGGGAAGCGCCGGCTCGGTCTCCGCGAGGTCCGGCGGCACGCTCATGGTCTCGGCGGGGAGCTCGCAGACCGCATGTCTCGTCGCCGACACCACGGAGTTCCGCACCAGCGGGCCCGTCGGCGACTGGACGGGCTCGAGCTGCAAGGACGGCAACACCGGTCGCGACCGCTGCGAGATCGACATCCCCTCGAAGGGCGTCACGCTCACCGTCGCGCTGCCCTAGGTCGCGTGCCGGTTCGCACGCGACACATCCGCCCTACAGGCTCCTAGGCGCGGTCGGCGCGCAGTTCGTGTAGGCTTTTCGTCGTGGCACGGCGCGACCATTCGGTGATCACCGAGCACCACGTCGCTCCGGCGTTCTGCGATGTCGAGGCACTGTGCGCGACGGTGGTGGTCGGAGAGCACTCGTTCGCCGTCGAGCTGCCGGTATCGGGAACCATCGACCTCGGACGCGGTGCCGACGCCGATCTCCAGCTCGTGAGCGGAGGAGTCTCGCGCGCCCACGCAAGGCTCATCATGCGCGGGCAGCGCGCGAACGTCGTCGATCTCGGCTCGCGCAACGGCACGTTCGTGAACCGCACGCGGGTCTCGGCCGAGCACGAGGTCGGACACGGCGACGAGATCGGCATCGGCGACGCGCGCGTCATGTTGCTCCGGCCCGCCGCCATGGCTGCGGGCATCGTGCCCGTCATGGTGCGACGCGCGTTCGTCGCGCGGCTCGACATCGACATCGCGAACAACCAGCGGCCGTGCATCTTCGTGCTGCAGCTCCCCGAGCACTGGTACGAGATCGCCGCCGTCCGCAGCCTCGTCGGAAAGCTCGTGGGCACCGCGTATGCGGGCATCAACAACGATCACATCCTCGCGTTCGCGATGCGCCTCCCTCGCGGCGAGGCGATGAGCGTGCTCGCGACGTCGACGCGCACGCTGCGTCTCGCCGGCATCGACACCTCGTCGGGCTTCGCCGCGGAGACGAGCGGCGACGGTGAGGAGCTCCTCGAGTCCGCGCTGAAGGCGCTGCTCTCCGCACACGAGGACGAGGCCGACACCGCAGAGCAGCCGATCGTCGTCGACCGCGCGATGCTGCAGCTCTACGAGGAGGCGCGGAAGGTCGCGAAGAGCAGCATCAACGTGCTACTCATCGGCGAGACCGGCAGCGGCAAGGAGGTCTTCGCGCGCGCCATCCACACCGCGAGCGGCCGCACCGGCCCGCTCGTCTGCGTGAACACCGCAGCGCTCCCCGATCAGCTGGTGGAGAGCGAGCTGTTCGGCTACGAAAAGGGCGCTTTTTCCGGGGCGGCGTCGGCAAAGGCCGGCCTCATCGAGGCCGCGCAGGGCGGCACGCTCTTCCTCGACGAGATCGGCGAGCTCGCCATGCCGATGCAGGCGAAGCTGCTGCGCGTGCTCGAGGATCACTCGGTGCGACGCGTCGGCGCCACCACCGAGCGCAAGGTCGACGTGCGCGTCATCGCCGCGACGAACTGCGATCTCGAGCAGTGCGTCGTCGAGAAACGGTTCCGCCAGGACCTCCTGTTCCGCCTCAACGCGTGCATGCTCAACATCCCACCGCTCCGCGCGCGCACCGGTGAGATCACGCGACTCGCCGAGGTGTTCCTGACGCGGGCCGCGGCGTCGATGGGACAGCCGCAGCTTCGTCTGACGACGGAGGCGCTCGCCGCCCTCGAGCGTCACCCCTGGCCGGGCAACGTGCGTGAGCTGCGCAACGTGATCGAGCGCGCCGCCGCGATCTGTGGGAGCAGCGGCGAGCCGATCGGCGTCCAGCACCTTCCGCTGTCGGTGCGCGAAGGCGCACGTGGCGCCTCACCGATGGCCGCCGTGCTCGGCGCGCCGGCCGGCATGCCGGCGGCTGCGGGCGTGAGCGGACTGCCGGGTGCGCCGGGCGCGCCGGGCGCGTCGGGCGCGTCGCTGCCGGGGCCGCCCGGCGAGGACGTGCGCGACAGCTTGCGTGACTTCGAGCGCGCTCGGATCGTCGAGGCGCTCCAGAAGTGCAACGGCAACCAGACGCAAGCCGCCGAGCTGCTCGGCCTCCCGCGCCGAACCCTCGCATACAAGATGGGCCGGCTCGGTATCGCCGCGAAGTAGTCGATCGCGGCGCACGCTTCGCGGTCCGCGGCCGGCGGTCGGCGGTCGGCGGTCCGCGCGGGCCGGTAGGCTGTCGCGCGAAGCCGCCGACGATTCGGACCCGAATCGTCGTATTGCGCCGCGAATGGCGATACGCCGCGACGATTCGGGTCCTAACCGTCGAGCGGAGCGCCGCGAATGGCGATAGGCCGCGAGGGGCGGCGACGATTCGGGTCCGAACCGTCGGCGGCGCCGTGAATACGGCGAGAGGGACCGCGAATGGCGAGAGGCGGCGACGATTCGGGTCCTAACCGTCGAGAGGGACCGCGACTGGCGAGAGGCGGCGACGATTCGGGTCCTCATCGTCGCGCTGACGGCAGCGCGCTGCGCACCCGCGGAGCATACGGGCGGGGGATGGGGTGGCGAAGTCTTGCCGGCGGGGGCCGGCAGGAGTTGCCACGGCAAGAAGCTGCCACCCCCGCCGATCGCCAATCCGTCGTAAAAATAGGGCTCGGCGCGATGGCACCATCGCTGCACTAGTCGGAACCGTCGCCCCCCGGAGGTTCCCATGTCCGTGAAGATCCCGTCTCGTAGTCACGTTGCTCTCTTCGCCCTGGCGTTCGCTTCCGGGTGTAGCTCGCAGGAGCCCGCCGAGAAGACGCGCACCGTGACCGGCTCGCTCAGCGCCGAGAGCCTCACCGGCATCGTGGTGCCGAGCGTCGTCGCACAGAGCTCGACGGGTCAGACGTTCGACGGTCCCGTCGCCGCCGACGGGACGTTCGCGGTCAAGGTGCCGGCCAACATCACGTACCGCCTCTTCGTCACCGACCTCCGCGCGTCGGGACGCAACTCGGTCGAGTCCGTCGTCCTCTGGCCGGGCCGCACGGTGTGGGCCGCGGTTCCCGCGGGAACCACCAGCGACGGACCGGCGCCGCCGATCTCGGTCGGCAACATCAGGCCGGTCGGCTCGACCGCCGACGGCAACTTCACGCAGCTCACCAACCCCGGCGGCGGCAGTGTCGGCGGCGGCGTGACTCCGCCCACGGGCTCACGCGGCGCCACCAGCTCGAGCGGCGCGAGCGGCTCCACCGCTGACGGTTCGAGCAGCAGCGCAGGCACGAGCTCCGGCGGCGCGGCCACCGGATCGAGCGGCGCGAACGGATCGACCGGATCGAGCGGGACGAGTGGGACGAGCGGGACGAGCGGCGGCGGCGGGTCCACCGATGACGGCGAGAACGGCAGCAACAGCGGCGCCTCGTCCAGCGGCGCCTCGTCCAGCGGCGGCGGCAGCAGCGGCGGCGGCAGCAGCGGCGGCGGCAGCTCCGGCGGCGGCAGCTCCGGCGGCGGCGACGACTCGAACGGCGGCAGCACCGGCGACGGCTCGAACGGTGGCCCGACGCTGTGCGTCCCGCCCGCGCCGACGACGAGCGAGTGCACCGGCTCCGGCGACGGCCTCGGCTCGGCGAGCGCGATCCCGAGGGCGCTTCCGCCGTGCACCAAGGGCGGCGGCTCCGGAAGCGGCAGCAGCAGCAGCGGCGGCACCGCGTCGGCGCCTCCCGCAGCGCCCCCCGGCGCACCCAGCTGCGAGAGTGACAAGGTCGCGCAGCAGCGCAAAGACGGCCGTTGGGACTGCGTG
>JAXDMI010000655.1:0-9030 GCA_034666145.1 Myxococcales bacterium
CGCGCGGCGTCGAGGACGTTCTGCGTCCCGATGACGTTCACGCGATGCATGATGTGTACATCCTTCGTCCAGAGCGCGTAGACGGCCGCGAGATGGAACACGACCTCGCAGCCACGCGTCGCCTCGCGCATCGCCGGACCATCGGTGACGTCGCCACGCACGCGCTCGACGTCGAGACCGCGGAGGTTCCGCAGGTCTTCGTTCGGCAGATGCAGCGCGCGGACGTCGTGCCCGTCCTCCAGCAACGTGCGCACGACGTTCGAGCCGATGAAGCCCGCCGACCCGGTGACGAGCGCCTTCATTCCGCGCTGGCGAGCGCGAAGTAGAGCCAGAGGATCTCGCGCGTCTTCGTCTTGAGCCACGCCTGCCCGAGCCAGAGGCCGGGCTCGAGCTCGCGGATCTCGTCCTTGATGCTGCGGATCACGGGCGGGTTCCCGCGGAGGTCGTAGTCGAGCTGGAGCGCGTCGAAGTCACCGGCGCGCGAAGGCGCGATGAACGTCTCGAAGCGAAAGAGGCGGAAGCGATCGCTGACGACGCGGTTGATGCCTTCGCCGCTGACCTCGCCATGCGGGGAGAACGTCTTGCCGCGCCACGGAAAGCCGCTCGACCCCGCGAACGCGCGGATGGCGCCCGCGATGCCGGGCCGCGACTCGAGCGAGGGCCACGCGAGCATGCGCCCGCGCAGATCGCCGGCCACCTGACCGATCCGCGGCACGCGCGCCTCGACGTAGAGCCGCTCGAGCTCGGGACACGACAGATCGAGGAGCGCGTCGAGCTTGCGGAGGCGTTCCACCACCGAAGAGCGCGGCGGCGACGACGAGGATGCGTGCGAAAAAGGCGAGGCGGCGGCGGTGGACATGGTTCCTCCGGAAAGGGTCGACATACGGAGTCGTATGTGACATTGATCTTCCACATACGAAGCCGTATGTCAAACGGGTGCCCCGTAAGCCCGCGAAGAAGCCGCGCACGAAGAACGCCCGTCAGGTGGAGAGCCGCGACGACGCCAAGCAGCAGACGCGCGCCGCGCTCGTGAAGGCCGCGCTCGAGCTCTTCGCGGAGCAGGGCCTCGACGTGCCGAGCCTCGATGCCATCTGCGACCGCGCGGGCTACACGCGGGGCGCGTTCTACGTCCACTTCAAGACGCGCGAAGACATCCTCGTCGCGGTCATGGATCAGGTCGGCGAGTCGTTCCTCGCGAGCGTCTTCGCGCAGATGCCGGACCTCGCAGGCGGTGGACGGCGCTTGCATCACGCGGTGAAGCGCTTCGTCGACGCGGTCGGCTCCGGCGCGTATCCGCTCATGGCCACCGGCGGAAAGGGACCGCTCGTCCGCCCGCATCAGCTGCTCGACGCATGCGCGCGCTCACCCGTGGTGCGCGAGCGTTACCGCGATCTCGTGCAGCTCAGCGTGGGCGCTGTCGCGGGGCTCGTGAGAGGCGATCAGGACGAGGGCGCCGTGCGCAGCGACGTCGATCCGGAGACCGTCGCGACGATGGCACTCGCGCTCGTCATCGGCGCGCAGACCATGAACGACCTCGGGCTCACGCTCGATCCCGCGCGCCTCGCGAGCGTCATCGAGCAAATGCTCGCGACGACGCCAACAGCCGCTAAGACCTGACTTTTCGGACCAGCTTCGCGGCGGCGGTGATGTTCCAGAGCGCGAAGCCGAGGAACATGAGCACGAGGAGGATCGCGCCGCGTGCTCCGGTCGGAGCGTCGCCTTCGACGAGCAGCCACGAAGCCTCGGGCACCTTCTGTCCGGTCGCGTCGCTCACGGCGGAAGCGAGGCCGCGATGCTTCGGGCCTGCCGAATCGAACTTCACGAGCCGGCCGGTGAACTGGCTCGGCGGCACGTAGCGGATGTTCTCCGAGCCTGCGGGAACGCGGACCTCGACCCAGACGTTCGGCCGGCCCGCGACCGGCATGAGGCGGAACGAATCGGACACGAGCGGCCGCTCGTAACGGATGGCCTTGGCGGCGCCGAGCATTCCGGTGCCGGTGACGAACGCGTTCTCGACGAACGCGGCGGCCGGGGCCGAACCAAGGTCGCCGAGGTCGGCGGGCCGGTCCTCGGCAAACGCGTAGGTGGCGTCGCCACGAAGGGACACGACCATCGCCAGCGACGCAAATGCCGTGAAAAGCAGCATTCCGACCGTGACCGAGCGCTCTCGCTTCGGCGGATCCGGCAGATCGAGGAGCTCGGGGTCGATCGCGTCGTCTTCGCGAGCGCCGGGAGCAGGAGCGAGGTGCTGGGTGGGTGCGGTTGTCACGGGTATCGGGCTGAGGCTTGTCGGCTCACTCTAACGGGAGCGGGAGGCCTCGCCAAACCGACAGCGTCCGGAGGCCCCGGGTTCCGGAAATTTCCACGGCACCCAAAGAAATCGTTCCGGGGGCGCGCCGGCGAAATCTCAGCGGTTTTCGCGTTTTTCCGCCGTCGCGGAAGTGCCCAAGAGCGTGAAACACATGGTAGGCTCGGCCCGATGGCTTCCGGAAAGCTCGTCGCCTGCCCGTCGTGTGGGTTCTCCAAGAACCCGCCTGGCTCGGTTCGCTGTGGCTCCTGTGGCGCGAAAATCGAGGCGATTGCGAAGTCGCAGCGCTCGCGCGAAGAGGAGCTGGAGCGGCGTTATCAGCAAGAAGGCGTGAGCCTCCAGTGGCTCTTCATCGCCATTGCCGTGCAGGGCGTGCTCACCGCCGCTCTCGTGTTCGGGCTGCCGCGCATCGTCACGCTCCTCGATTTCGAGGGCGGCAACGGGATGATCGTCTGCGTTCCGGTCTGGTTCCTCGGCGGTCTGCTCGTCGGCATGATCTCGCCGGGCCGCACGTTCATCGAGCCCATGGTCGCGAGCTTCGTCGTCGCGATCCCGACGACGTTTCTCCTCATCCAGAGTCAGACGGTGCGCACGATGCCGACGTTCCTCTACGTCGTCATGAGCGCCATCGGTGTCATGTTCACGTTGATCGGTGCGTACATCGGCGAGCGCATCCAGCTCGGCCCGCCGCCCAAGACCGCGGACTGAGGCGCGCTCCCGCGTCCTGCCGTAGTCTCCTGCCGTAAATAGGCCGCGATGCCGGCCAAGGAGTAGGCCGTGCGTGAATCGTTCGATGTGGTGATCGTCGGCGGTGGTCCTGGCGGCTCGATCTGCGCGACGCGTCTCGCGCAGGGCGGCGCCAACGTGGTGCTGCTCGAGAAGGCGGAGTTCCCGCGCTTTCATCTCGGCGAGTCGCTGCTGCCGCAGTCGCTTCCCGTGCTGGAAGCCGTGGGCGTGCTCGATCAGGTCGAGGCGACATTCATCCAGAAATACGGCGCGCGCTTTCACGACGACGCGCTCGGCCGGAAGGATCGCTTCTCCTTCGACGGAGCGTGGCGCAACGAGCGCGATCACTCGTTCGAAGTGGAGCGCTCCAAGTTCGACAAGGTGCTCCTCGATCACGCGCGCAGCCAGGGCGTCGACGTCCGGCAGCCGTGGTCGGTGACCGGCGCGGTGCGCGAAGGCGAGCGTGTCGTCGGCGTGCTCGCCAACGCGCCGGATGGAACGGATGCGCGCTTCGATGCGAAGTACGTCGTCGATGCATCCGGTCGCGACGCGCTCTTCGCGCATGCGGCGCGCTCCACCGAGAAGATCGTCGACCTCGATCAAACCGCTATTTTTGCTCACTACACGGACGTGGCGCGGCCCGAGGGCAAGCTCGCGGGCGACATCGACATCGTCATCTTTCGCGAGTCACCGACCGCCCGACCGAACTGGTTTTGGATGATCCCGTTCAAGGACGGCATCACCAGCGTCGGCGCCGTCGTCTCGAAGTCGTGGATCAAGAACCATCGCGCGAAGCTCGACCAGGATGTCGTCGCGAAGCACGGCGACGAGGTCACCGCGCTCTTCCACGCCGCCGTGAACGAGTCGCGCAGCGCGACGGAGCTGCTCGCGGGATCGACGATGGTGTGGCCGCGCTGCCAGTCTGCGGCGGACTTCAGCTACCGCGTGCGCGAGCTCGTCGGCGAAGGCTGGCTCGCAATCGGCGATGCCGGCGGCTTCATCGATCCGCTCTTCTCGACCGGCGCGCACATCGCGATGTGCGGTGGCAAGGCCGCGGCCGACACGCTCCTCGAGCTGCTCGCTCTCCCCGGCGACGCGCGCGCCGCCGACGAAGCGAAGAAGCTCGCGGCGTGGGAGACGATGCTCCGCAACGGCGCCGAGACGTTCATCCTCGCGGTGCAGGCGTTCTACGCGGGCCCGCTGATGGAGGCGATCTTCGCGGAGAACAAGCACAACGCGCTACGCCGCTCGATCACGTCGCTCCTGGCGGGCGACGTGTTCACGGACGCGGTGTGGCTCCGGGACACGAAGCTCCGTCTCAAAGAGATGACCGCGGGCAAGACCACGGCCGGCTGACGAGAACCGTCGCCGGCTCCCGGCTCAGGCGTCTTTCTGATCCTTGACGCGCGCGGCCTTGCCGGCGAGGTCGCGGAGATAGAAGAGGCGTGCGCGGCGGACGACGCCCTTCGACACGATCTCGACCTTGTCGATGCGCGGCGAGTGCGTGAGGAACTGGCGCTCGACACCGACGTTGAAGCTCACCTTGCGCACGGTGAACGTGCTGCGCGCGCCGGCGCGGTGACGCTTGAGGACGACGCCCTGGAAGACCTGGATGCGGTCCTTGTCGCCTTCGACGATCTTGTAGTGAACGCGAACGGTGTCACCGACGCGGAAGTCGGGGATACCCGTACGAAGCTGCTCGTTCTCGATCTCGGCGATCTTCGCGTTCTGCATGGCCGTCTCCAGGAATCTCTCTGTACTACGTGGAAAAGCTGGGGAAAACTGCTTGTCCAGGGGTCTCGCGGGGCGCGCTTTAAAGCACGCACCCACAACCCTGTCAACGACGCCCACTTAGGAAGTCGCGGAACCAGACGCCGTGATAACTCAGGCAAGATGAGTCTCCGCGTTGGTGAGAAGGCCCCCGAGTTCGACGTCGTGTCCAGCTCCGGCAAGTCCCTCAAGCTGAGTGACTTCGCCGGCAAGAAGAACGTCGTTCTCTACTTCTATCCGGGTGACTTCACGCCGATCTGCACGAAAGAAACGTGCGGATTCCGGGACATGATGGGCGATCTCGAGTCGGCCGACACCGAGGTGATCGGCGTCTCGGTCGACTCGAACGAATCGCACGAGAAGTTCGCCGCCGAGTACAAGGTCCCGTTCGCCCTCGTCTCGGACAAGGATCGCCAGCTCGCGAAGACCTACGGAGCCACGAGCTTCCTCGGAAACCTCCTCGGCAAGGTCGGCCGCGTCACCTTCGTGATCGACAAGAAGGGGACGATCGCGGGGATCTTCCAGGCCGAGCTCAGCGCCTCGAAGCACGTCGACGGCGTCAAGGGCGCCATCAAGAAGCTCGGCTGACTCCGCCGGTTGCGCAACGCCAGGCCGGCGGTTGTGCAAGGTCGGGACAGGGGTTGCGCGAGTCTTCGCCAACCGAACGGACGAAATCGACAAAGCCGTGTGATTCTCAGGCGGTATGGCCCTTGCGATAGGGGGCTGTCATGCAAAGCCTGACCACCAGGGGTCGTTCGACTCGGGCACGCGGAGCGTCGCTCGTGGAGCTGTCGCTGCTGCTCGTCGCGATTGTCGTCGGGTCGGTGGCCGGCTTCCGGGCGATCGGCCACAGCGCGTCGCGGGCGTTCGCCGACGGGACGACCGCGCTCGGCGGAGCCGACCAGCGCGAGGCTCAGCTCACGGTTGGCTTGCCGGCCCCCGAGAAAAGCCAGCGTCCCTGAGCGCTTGGCGGCTTGACGGAAGGGCGCCTTGCGACCAATGTCCGCCGCCCTTCCCTCGTGGGAGGGAAAGAGACTGCCAGCATCGGGGTTACCCGCGGGTCCTGCGCTAGGAACCGTCCTCTTCTTCGGAAGCGTGGAACGCGAAACGGTCTCTCGTCACGACGACGAAGCACTCCACCTTAGTTAGCGCAGAAGAACGTAGCGACATGAATACGAATCCCGGCATCATCGGCAAGAAGCTCGGCATGACCCAGCTCTACAAGGACGACGGCACCGTTCAGCGCGTCACCGTCCTCGACATGAGCAACGTCGCCGTGGTCGGCAAGCGCACGAAGGAGACCGACGGCTACGTCGCTCTGATCTTCGGCGTGACGGATGCGAAGGAGAAGCACCTCACGAAGGCGGACCTCGGCGCGTTCAAGAAGCGGAACGCGCCCCCGAAGCGTGAGCTCCGCGAGCTCCGTTGCACGGACGAGTACGCCGCGAAGTTCGAGATCGGCCAGGCCATCAAGCTCGAAGACATCTTCCAGCCCGGCCAGCGCGTCGACGCGCGCGGCCTCACCATCGGTCGCGGCTTCACCGGCGTCATGCGCCGCTGGAACTTCGCCGGTGCGGGCACCGACACGCACGGCACCCACGAGTACCGTCGTCACGGCGGCTCGATCGGTACCAACATGACGCCCGGTCGCACGCTCCCCAACGTCAAGATGCCCGGCCAGTACGGCAGCGAGACGGTCAGCGTGCTGAACCTCAAGGTCGCGCGCATCGACTCCGAGAAGGGCCTCCTCATGATCGAGGGCGGCCTCCCGGGCCACGAGAACAGCGTCGTTCTCGTCCGTCACGCCGTGAAGACGCGCCTCCGTAAGGCCGGCCGCGGCTGAGTTACGATGGAGGAGCGTCCTTACGAGCTCCTCCACCCGTGACCAACAGCGACGAACATACCCGCTCCGAGGCGTTGACCGACGGCAGCACGGCGCACGAGCCGCGGCTGATGGCGATCTGGCCCGGAGGCTGGGTCACGCGCGCGCTCGGCGCGACGCCGGTGCTCGTCGGTCGCTCGCAGGAGTGCGACGTTCGCATCGACGAGGCGAGCGTCTCGCGCAAGCACGTCATCATCCATCCGGGCGCGAACGGCGCGGTCGCCGAGCTCGAGGATCTGGGCAGCGCGAACGGCACGCGGGTGCGCGGCCGTCGGCTCGCGCCGAAGGAGCGCGTCCTCCTCGCTCCCGGTGATCTCGTCGAGATGGGTAAGGCGGTCGTGATCGTGCAGCCGGCGGCCACCAAGCTCGAGCCAGCGTCCGCCGCCGACGCGCTCACGCATCCGCATCCCATCGGCGCGCCGCACGTTCGAGGGCGAACGGTCGAGATGCCGATTCATCACGACAGCGCCGCGCGCGGCGACGCCGAATCGGTGATGCGTCTCGTCGATCTCGTCGCGGCCAGCAACCTGAGCGTCGTGCTCCTCGGCGAGACCGGCGTCGGCAAGGAGGTCACGGCCGAGCGCATCCACGCGAAGTCCACGCGACACGCCGGGCCGTTCGTGCGGATCAACTGCGCGGCGCTCGCCGAGACGCTGCTCGAGAGCGAGCTGTTCGGACACGAGCGCGGCGCCTTCACCGGCGCCGTGAAGGCGAAGACCGGATTGCTCGAGGCGGGCAATGGCGGAACGGTGCTCCTCGACGAGGTCGGCGAAATGCCGCTCACCACGCAGGCGAAGCTGCTGCGTGTCCTCGAGAGCCGCGAGGTCATGCGCGTCGGCAGCATCGAGACGCGCGCCATCGACGTGCGCATCGTCGCTGCCACCAATCGTGATCTGCCTTCGTTCGTCGCGTCTGGTGGCTTCCGCAGCGATCTGTATTTCCGCCTGAACGGGATCACCATCCGGCTGCCGCCGCTTCGCGAGCGTCGCGCGGAAATCCTCCCGCTCGCGCGACTCTTCCTCTCGCAGGCCTCGCAAGGACGGCCCGCTGCGTTCACGCCGCACGCGATGGCGAAGCTCGAGTCGTACGCGTGGCCGGGCAACGTGCGTGAGCTGCGCAACGTCGTGGAGCGCGCGGTGGTGCTCTCCGGCGGCTCGGGCGCGATCGACGAACATCATCTCGGCGTCGAGACGATGTCACTCGCGCCACCTCCGCTTCCGTCTCCGTCGATCGCTCCCTTGGCGGCCGCGCATGCGGGCGGTGACCTGCGCGCCGACGTCGAAGGCTTCGAACGCAAGCGCATCGAGGAGGCGCTCGCCGAGGCGCGCGGCAACCAGACGCGGGCCGCCGAGATCCTCGGGATCTCGCGGCGCACGCTGGTGAGCCGGCTCGACGCTTATGGCATGCCGAGGCCGCGTAAGAACCGCGTGATCTGATCGGTCTCTCGGAGGAGAGCGATCAGTCTTCGCTCGACCAGCCGCGCGCGCGCTGCCACGTCTCGTGCGACGTTCCGCGGGGCTCGGGCTGATCGTTCCACTCGATGTCGAGATCGAGCAGGCTCGGCATGCGCGCACGGGTGGCCTGCGGCTCGGGGGACCGGATGCTCGCGGGGCTGACGTGGAAAACGCACTTGAGGTTCATCGGGGTGACGAGGGAGCTGCAACCGGTGGTCCATGGCCGAAGACGTCAGAAACGACGGCCTACCCCCCAAATCACGGCCCAACACCGTGGGTCCTGAGACGCAGTCGTGACGCGAGGGTGGGGCTTCGACGATCCGCCGCGGTTCACCGGCGTTCCATCGACGATGTGAGAGGAGGGAAGCCAATCATCCCGGCTCTGTTGTAATGGTGCGTCGCAGGCGGAATCGAGATGGCGCGAGGAAGAGACCCGAAGAACCCGTACAAGGGCGCCGATCGCTTCACGGTCGCGGCGAAGCAACAGGGCTATCCGGCGCGCAGCGTCTTCAAGCTCGAGGAGATCGATCGACGGATACGACTCCTCCGGCAAGGCATGCACGTGCTCGATCTCGGCGCAGCGCCGGGCAGCTGGATGCTCTACACGGCGCAGAAGATCGGCGGCAACGGCAAGCTGCTCGCGGTCGATCTCCAGGAGATCGGCATCCCCATTCCGCAGAACGCGACGTTTCTCCAGGGCGATGCGCTATCGCTCGAGAACGAGACGCTCGAGATGTACGCGCCGTACGACGTCGTGCTGAGCGACATGGCGCCGAACACCACCGGCAATCGCATGGGCGATCAGACACGCAGCTTCGAGCTCTTCATGCGCGCGCTCGCGGTCGCAGAGAAGCTCGCGAAGCCGGGCGGCGCGTTCGTCGGCAAGATCT
>JAXDMI010000656.1:0-5297 GCA_034666145.1 Myxococcales bacterium
CGCTCGAGCGCATCGAGCTCGAAGGCGGCGGCCACGCGTTCGTCGCGCTGCCTATCGGCGCGCGGGACAAGCGCGCCGTCGTGGTCGGCGTCCATGGCGCCGGCGATCGCCCCGATTGGTCGTGCACGGAGTGGCAGGCCGTCACTGCGGGATGGGCCGTGGTCGTGTGCCCGGTCGGCGTGAAGCATCCCACCGATGCCGGCGCCTACGTGTGGAGCTCGGCGGAGGCCGTCGCATCGGGCGCCGATCGCGCGGTGCGCGCCGTCCGCGCGCGCTACGGCGCATGGATGATGGACGGTCCGATGACCTACGGCGGCTGGTCGCAAGGTGGCTCGCTCGCAGCGCAGGTCATCGCGTCGCGTCCCGGCGTGTACGATCGCGCAGCGCTCGTCGAGGTCGGTCACACGCCTCTCGATGCCGACCAGGTGGCGGCCGGGCTCTTCGCGGGAGGCGTCCGTCACGCGGTCGTCTCGTGCTCCAGCTGGAAGTGCCGCACCTTCGCGCGCGACTTCGAGAGCGCCGCGCGACGCCGCCATTTGCCGGCGCGCGTCGTGGACGCGGGCATCCGCGGGCACTGGTTCGACGAGCCCGTGTTCCGCGCCCTCGGCCCGACGTTCGTGTGGATGTTCGAGGAAGAGCGGCCTTATGCGGGTCTCGGCGCCGCCGTCGACGCCCGCTATTCCACCGATTGACTGCTATTCTGGCCCCCGGATGCCCGGGGACGTCACGGCGCGAGGCAAGGGACTTCCCGAGGTCCCCTTCGGGACGGTGGTCGGCGGCGACTACATGGTGGTGCGTTCGCTGCGGCGCGGGACGATGGGCGCGCTCTACGTCGCCGAGCAGCTGAGCACCGCCGGGCATCGCGCGCTCAAGATCCTGCGGCGCGAGTACGTCTCGGATCCCACGCTCTTCAAGCGCTTCGAGCGCGAAGCGCAGATGGCGGCGAAGATCCCGAGCGAGCACGTCACGCACATCATCGCGTCGGGTGTCGACCAGCGACTGCAGGTGCCGTGGATCGCGATGGAGCTCCTCGAGGGCCAGACGCTCGGCGATCACGTCGACGAGGTCGGCCCCATGCCGAAGTTGATGGTGCGTCAGATCTTCGAGCAGCTCTGTCACGCCATCGCCGCCGCGCACACGCTCGGCATCGTGCATCGCGATCTCAAGCCCGCGAACATCTTCCTCAGCCAGGCGCGCCGCGTCGGCGCGGAGAAGATGGTGAAGGTCCTCGACTTCGGCGTGGCGAGCATCATCGCGGAGAGCCTCACCATCCTGGGGTCGCCGCTCGGTACGCCGAACTGGATGTCGCCGGAGCAGACACGCGGCGAGGGCACCACGACGGCGACCGACGTGTGGGCGCTGGGATTGATTGCATTCTACATGCTGACGGGTCGCAGCTTCTGGCGCTCCGCGCTGAAGCCCGGCAACGACATCGGCGTCATGCGCGAGATCGCCGATGAGCCGGTGCCCATCGCGGCGATGCGCGCCCTCGAGCTCGGCGCCGGACACCACATCCCGAACGGGTTCAACGAGTGGTTCGCACAGTGCGTCGCGCGTTCGCCGAACGAGCGCTTCGTGAACGCGAACGCGGCATACGCGGCGCTCGCGCAAGCCCTCCGCTGAGGACCGTGGAAGACGAGCCCGTCATGTCACGCCCTTCGCGTCCGGCTCGCCTGTGGAGGCTCACACGCAAGGTCGTGCAAGGGCTCTTCATCCATCACGCGTTCGATCACGCGGCGACGATGGCGTTCTACTTCTTCCTCGGGATGATCCCGCTGCTCGTGTTCGTCGGCCTCCTCGTCGGCAACGTCGTGCAGCGCGAAGGCGCCGAGGAGCTCGCCGCGCCGCTCTATCGCGCCATGCCGCGCGCCGCCTCGCAGCTGCTCCAGCACGAGCTCTACGAGATCGCCGACGCCAACGCGGGATCCATCGCGCCGCTCAGCATCGCCGGCTTCATGTGGCTCACCACGAACGGCGTCCACAACCTGATGGACGTGTTCGAGATCCTCGTCGGCGCGCAGCCGCGCACGTGGTTCAGGCAACGTCTCATCGCGGTGATGTGGGTCGCGGGCACGCTCGTAGCCATCGCGGTCTCGACCTGGGGCCTGCTCTGGATCAACGGCGCCGCGAGCGGCCTCACCGCGCGTCACCTCCCGGCACTCTTCCACGGCGCGAGCGAGTTCCTCTTTCAAGGGTGGAGGCGCTTCGGCATCCTCCTCGTCTTCGTCGCGATGATGAGCGTCGGTCTCGCCATCTTCTATCGCACGGCGGTGCGTCACCCTCCGGGCGTCCAGCGGAAGGTCTGGACCGGGACGTTCGTCGCGCTGACGCTCTGGGCATTGGTGTCCTGGGGCTTCGGTACGTACGTGCGGACCATCGCGCACTACGCGGTCTTCTACGGAAGCCTCGCGACGGTCGCGGTGATCCTGCTGTGGCTCTACTTGACGAGCCTCGCGCTCGTCGTCGGCGCGGAGGTGAACGCGATCCTCGAGGGCATGCGCGACCCCGCTGGACCTCCGAGCGTGCGACCGCCGAACGTCGTCGAGGCGAGCGAAGCAACCGCAGCGAGCGAAGCGAACGAAGCGACCAACACGACCGACGTGCACGAAGAAGCTGGATCGACGTAGCCCCAGGGGCCGCGGCCGGCTCGTTTGGTCTTCGGGATATCGTTCACCAAATGGCTTGATTTGCCTTGGCCCACGTCGTGCACACATTCGACCACATGACGTCGAAGACCTGGACCACCCTCCGTTGTCTCGGCGTGCTCGCGACGTGCGCGCTGACCGCGTGCGCGGCCGCCGATGCTTCCTCGGACTCGACCGGGACGCAGGCGCCGGAACAGAACGCCGACCAGGGCGAGACCGTCTTCAACATGACCGCGGTCTCGGACTTCGCGCTCACGCTCGACCCCGCCGCCATGGTCACGATGAACGCAGAGATGGCGGTGGCGGAAGCGAACCGCGATATCGAGCACCTCTCGGCTCCGCGCTCGAAGGCGAAGGGCAAGCTCACGCATGCCGGCGTCGCCTACGACGTCGAGGTGAAGATCAAGGGCATGTGGTCGGCGCAGGGCTTCGACGAGAAGCCGTCGTTGCGCGTCGACTTCGACAAGAATTTCTTCGGCCTGAAGAGCCTCACGCTCAACGCCATGGTCCAGGACCCGACGATGGTGCACGAAGCGCTCGCGTACAAGCTGTACGACCTCGTCGGCGTGCCGGTGCCGCGCACCGGTTATTCGCGCGTGTCGGTCAACGGCAAGGCGCTCGGCGTCTACTTGACGCTCGAGGCCATCGACAAGAACTTCCTCGCACGCAAGTTCGGTGACGCGACCGGCATCGTCTACGAAGGCACGTACGGCGGTGACCTCCGCGATTCGGACGTCGGCTCGCTGAAGCTCGTTCATCAATCGGACAAGACGAATCCGCAGGAGGAGATGGACCACGGCAAGCTGAAGGAGCTGATCGCCGCGGTGAATCGCAAGGGCGACGACCTCTTCTACGGGCCGAGCGCGATCGTCGAGACCGACACGTTCTTGAGCATGATGGCGATGGCCTTCGTCATCGGCGATTGGGACAACTACATCACGGCGAACAACTACCGTATCCATCGCAGCTCCGCGACGGGCCGGTGGTCGTTCATTCCGACCGGCACCGATCAGACGTTCCAGAAGGCGATGAGCCCGTTCCGCGGAAATGGCGGCGGTAGCTTCCCCATCCTGTTCGAGAAGTGCCTCGCGTCGGAGCGCTGCACGGCGGGCTATCGCGATGCCATCGCCAAGGCTGTGACGGCGTTCAAGTCTCCGGACGGCGGTCTCGCAGGGACGATGACGCGCCGCATGGCGCTCATCGACGCGTCGGTGACTCAGGACACGCGCAAGCCGTACGACGCGGCGGGAATGCAGAACGCGCGCGCCGCGATGAAGACGCTGATCGAAGGACGCCCGGACGGCATCGCCGCCGCCCTGAAGTGCGTGGCGAACGGCAAGGAGATCTTCCCGGGCGCGTGCGCCGGCTCGCTCTTGCGCAACGGACGCGGGCAGACGTGCATGGATGTCTCGCGTTCCGAGGACGGCGCGCAGGTGCATTCGTGGGAGTGTCACAGCGCGGGCAACCAGCGCTGGCTGATCACGCCGTCGGGCAGCGATTTTCAGCTCGTCGCGACGCACTCCGGCGAGTGCCTCGACGTCGACGGAGCCGCGACGGCCGACGGCGCGGCGCTCGTGCAGCGCGCCTGCGCAAACAAGCCCGAGCAGCTCTTCACCATGAAGGCGGTGAGTGGCGGCGTGCAGCTCATCGCGAAGCACTCCGGCAAGTGCCTCGACCTCGCGAGCGCCGATGCGCACGCGAACCTCACGCAGTCGCCGTGCTCCTCGTCATCGAGCCAGGTCTGGATCCAGCACCCGTCACTGTTCGAGTAGCGCCCGTCAGCGAATGGGCTCGACGCGGAGGCGATTGCGGTACGTGCCGGCGGCGTGGCCGACGCTGTCGTACCCGCGCCCGGGTCCGGTCTCTGCGAGCGCGAGGATGACCACCGATTCGTTGTCGTGCGCGGAGAACTGGATCGAGTTCTGCGGCAGTCCCCACCCCGCGGTGGGTGACGCCTCGGTGCTGAGCTGTGATGACCAGTCCTTGAAGACGAGCCGGCAACCGCGGTCCTTGTCGCCCTCCTTGGGATCCTTGGGGCGGATCTCGAGGACGAGCGCTTCGTCGCGCGTGAGCCGCCCGCTCGCGAGATCGGTGAACGGCCCCTTCTCGGCGTCGTGCGCGCGCGCGACGTGGAAGGCGAGATCGTTGCCGAGGTAAGCGAGCTGCATCGGGCGCCCGGTGGGATAATCGGCGGGCTCGAACGGAAACCGCGTCGTACCGGTCGGACCGAACGAGAGCGTGGCGTCGAAGGGAACGTGGATGGTCGTCCACGTGTCGAGGTGCGCATAGACGGGAGCACTCAGCTTGGTGAGCGCTTCGATGTCGAGCGCGCCGGTCTTGTCCTTGGTCACGACGAGCGTGCTGTCGCCGTCATCGGTGTAAGATGCACGCAATCCGTTCGCCGTCTTCGTGTAGTGCGTGAGCGCGCGCTGCTTCTTCAGGTCCTCGGGCGGCGCGAGCAGGACCCACGTGCGATCGGGCGAGCGGCTCTGGAACGTGAGCATCGGGTTCACGCGGATCTTGTTCTTGCCGCACGGCACGACGATCTGGCCGGTCGCGGCGTCGTCGCTCGCCGCCTCGCCGTGGACGTCGGCGAGCGTGCCGCCTCCGGGGCGCGTCGAAGCGTCGGCGGCGCGTTGCGCGCTCACCACG
>JAXDMI010000657.1:0-3436 GCA_034666145.1 Myxococcales bacterium
GATGCGCCCGACGGAAAGTTCTTCGGAAGGCCACCGATGAAGAACCCCGGCTCGAGCCCCGCCTCGTGCAGGATCCACGCGCACATGGACGAGGTCGTGGTCTTGCCGTGCGTCCCCGCGACGACGAGCGGACGCCTGCGCGGTGGTCCTACGAGGAAGCGCTCGCGCAGCGCGAGCGACATGCTCGACCGCGGCAGGCCGAGCTCCTCGGTGCGCACCGCTTCGGGGTTCTCCTTGCGGATGGCGTTGCCGATGACGACGAGCTCGAGCGACGCGTCGATGTGCGCGGCGTCGTAGCCCTCGACACAGCGGATGCCCGCCGCCTCGAGCGCGGGGCCCATCGGCGGATCGAACGCCATGTCCGAGCCGCTGACGTCGTGGCCGGCGTCGCGCAGAAGAAGCGCGAGCTGACCCATTCCCGTGCCCGCCACGCCGACGAGATGAACGCGCATGCACGCCGACTCTAGCGCGAGATCGCGCCCTCTCGGGCGTCTCTCTCTCGCGGTCTCTATTGGATCGTGAAGTGGCCGAGCTCCACCGCGCCGTCGCTCGTGCCGTACGGGCTGCCGTAGATCACGATGTCGGTGATGCTCGGGTTGTTGGGGACGTCCGCGAGGATGATCTTCGGCGTGCAGCGATCGACCGGGAGGTTCGTGAAGCTGCCGCCACCGGCACCGACCGCCTCGATCGTCGTCGGGTCCTGGACGAGGTGCTGGTAGATCGTCGCGCCGACGCTGCGCGTCTCGACCCAGTAGCCCGCGACCACGCCGGGAGTGAGCGGGCCGTCGCTCATCGACAGGCGCATGTCGACGCCGCGCGCTTCGGTCACGCCGATGTCGGAGCCCTGGTACGTGAGCTGGAGTCGAAGCACCGAGCCGACCGGGCGAGCGATCGTGCCGCCGGGGCCGACGCTCACCTGCGTCGGGTTCGCGCACGTCGCGCCGATCGTCCCAGGCCCGTGGCCGTTGGTCGGCGGATGGATGCCCGGCTGCGGGAGGTCGTTGCCGGGGTCGTTCCCCGAGCCGATTCCCGCCGACGTGCCCGGATCGGTCCCGGTCCCGGTTCCCGTTCCCGTTCCCGTTCCGGTGCCGTCGCTCGGAACGCCGGCCGTCGCGCCGCCGCACGCCGCGAGCGCCATCGCCGAGGCCGTCACCGAAACCATGAGCAAGCTAACGATTCGCATGCCGGCGCCATGAGCAAGGCTCATACCGGCACGGATCGCTACAAACAGCCCAAAATTCCGGCCTCAGGTCGTGGCACGACCTGAGCCACGTGTGCCTCGGGTACCATGGCGACGGCACCGGCTGGCGCATGGACCCTGGGTCGGGTGGCTCAGGCCTTCACGAACTTGAAGCCTTCGCCTTCGACGTCGACGCGGACCGTCGAACCGTTCGGGTAGCCGGCGGCGAGGAGTTCCTCGGCGAGGGGATCCTGGATGGCCTTGAGGATGGCGCGCTTCAGTGGACGCGCGCCGAAGGCCGGCTCGTAGCCGATGTCGACGAGGCGCATCTTCGCCGCTTCGGTCAGCTCCAGCTTCAGCTCGCGATCGGCGACCAGCTTCTCGAGACGACGGAGCTGGATGTCGACGATGCCGCGGAGGTCCGGCTTCGAGAGCGGCCGGAAGATGATGACGTCGTCGATGCGGTTCAGGAACTCGGGGCGCAGGAAGTTCTTCAGCTCCTCGCGGAGCACGTCACGGAGCGCATCGCGGCCGTCTTCGGATTCGAAGAGCTTCGGATCCGTCTCGAGGATGCGCTGCGAGCCGATGTTGCTCGTCATGATGACGACGGTGTTCGAGAAATCGGCGGTGCGACCGCGGCCGTCGGTGAGGCGGCCGTCGTCGAGGACCTGCAGGAGCAAGTTGAAGACGTCGGCGTGGGCCTTCTCGACCTCGTCGAAGAGGAGCACGCTGTACGGACGGCGGCGCACGGCCTCGGTGAGGAAGCCGCCCTCCTCGCTGTCGACGTAGCCCGGCGGCGCGCCGACGAGGCGCTGCGCCATGTGCTTCTCCATGAACTCGCTCATGTCGATGCGGGTCATGGACTGCTCGTCGTCGAAGAGGAACTCGGCAAGCGCCTTCGCGAGCTCGGTTTTTCCGACGCCGGAGGGACCGAGATAGAGGAAGCTGCCGATCGGCTTGCCGGGATCGCGGAGACCGACGCGCCCGCGGCGCACTGCCTTCGAGACCGCCCGCACGGCTTCGTTCTGACCGACGACGCGCGCGGAGAGGCGCTCCTCCATCTTGAGGAGCTTCTCGCTCTCGGCTTCGAGCATGCGCGAGACCGGAATGCCGGTCCAGTCGCCGAGCACCTGCGCCACCGCCTCTTCGGTCACGATGCGCGAGACGCCCTCCTTGAGGCCCGCCTTCTCGACCGCTTCGTTCGCCGCATCCAGGCGCCGCTTCACGTCGGGGATCTGGACGTGCTCGAGCTCGCCGAGCTTCGCGAAGTTCTGCTCCTTGCGCGCGACTTCCAGTGCGGCCTGGAGCTTCTGCATCTCGTCCTTGAGCGCGGCCTGCGCGGCGAGCGCGCCGCGTCGCGAGTCGAGCTTCGAGCGCATCTCGACCACCGACGGCTCGAGCTCGGCGATCTCCTTGTCGAGCCGCTCCTTCGTCTTGAGGCTCATCGCGTCGATGTCGTCGACGAGACCTGCGAGCTGCGCCTTCAACGACGCCACGCGGCGGATCGCGTCGTCCATGTGCGCGGGGAGGCCGTCGATCTCGACGCGCTTGCGAGCGCACGCCTCGTCGAGGAGATCGATCGCGCTGTCGGGCAGCGCGCGATCCTGCACGTAGCGCTTGGCGAGACGCACCGCCGCCACGCACGCCGGGTCGCCGATCTGGACCTTGTGGTGGGCCTCGTAACGAGGCGCGATCCCGCGCAGGATCTCGATGGCTCGCTCGGGCGTCGGCGGATCGATGGCGAGCACCGTGAACCGCCGCAGCAGGTTCGGATCCTTGTCGGAGAGCTTGCGGATGCCTTCGGGCGTCGTCGATGCGAGGAGCCGGATGTCGCCGCGCGCAAGCATCGGCTTCAGGAGATCGCCGACGCCGCTTCCGGCTCCGCCCTGCCCGAGCAGCGACTCGAGCGAGGAGATGTAGAGGAGCGTGTCTTGCGACTTGATCTGCGAGATGACCTGCTTGAGGCGGTCCTCGATCTCGCCGCGCAGCTTGGCGCCGGCGACGAGCTGGCCGATCTCGAGCTCGAGGATGGAGAGGCTGGCGAGGTTCTGCGGAACGTCCCCGGCGGCGATGCGCATCGCGAGCGCGCCGACGATGGCGGTCTTGCCGGTGCCGGGCTCGCCGACGAGGAGCGGGTGGTTCTTCTGGCGGCGCTCGAGGATCTGGAGGAGGCGACGGACCTCGGTGTCGCGTCCGATGACGGGATCGAAGCCTTTTTCCCGGGCGCGCGCGGTGAGGTCGTTGACGTAGCGGGCC
>JAXDMI010000658.1:0-7290 GCA_034666145.1 Myxococcales bacterium
CGAGCATCCGTCGATCGGGACCATGCGCGATCTCGACGGCGCGCAGCTCGACTGGGTCCGCGCGTTCCACGACGCGTACTACGCGCCGAACGACGCGGTCGTCTCGATCTCGGGCGACTTCGACGAAGGCGAGGCGCTCGCGCTCGTGAAGCGTTACTTCGGCGACGCCCACGCGCAGCCCAACGTGCCGCGCTACGAGCCGCCGCCGATGCCGGAGCAAACGAAGCCGCGCAGCGCCGTCGTCGAGGACGCGCACGCGAAGCTGCCCGCCGTCTTCAGCGGCTGGGTGATCCCGCCGAGCCACGAGGCCGATCACTACGCGCTCGCGCTCGCTGCGATGCTGCTGGGCGACGGCGAGAGCTCGCGCCTCCATCGCGCGCTCGTTCGCGAGCGGAGCCTCGCCATCGAGGCGGGCGCCGAGACCGGCGGGAACCGCGGCCCCGACATGTTCGAGATCGACGTGAAGCTCGCGAGCGGCGCCCGGATCGATCAGGTGCAGAAGCTCGTCGACGCCCAGCTCGCAGACCTGGCGCGCGTCGGACCGAGCGACGACGACATGAAGAAGCTGAAGAACCGCATGCGTGCGCGGTTCCTGCTCGGCCTGCAATCCAACTTCGCGCGCGCCCAGAAGCTCGCCGAGATGGAGCTCTATCGCGGCGACGCAGGGCTCTTGAACGTCGAGCTCGACAAGTACCTCGCCGTCACGAAGGACGACATCAAGCGCGTCGTCGCCAAGTACCTCACGCCTGCGCGACGGAGCACCGTCGAGGTGAAGCCCGGCGAGAAGGGCGATCGGGCGGACAAGAAATGACGCGCGCTCCCCTTCTCCTCTCCCTCGCGCTCCTCGCCGCGTGCAAGCCGGCCGCGACGGCATCGTTCGGGCCCAACAAGGTCGAGATCCCCGTCGGAGCGGACGCGCATCGCGCGAGCTCGTCGACGCAGGGGCAGGGCGCGAGCGCTCCTCCGTCCGGCGCGACGAAAGAGTCGCCCTTCCCCGCCGTCGCGATGAGCAAGCTCGCGAACGGCATGGGCGTCGACGTCGTGACGTCGCGCGCGCTGCCCATCGTCCAGATCCGCGTGCTGGTGCGCGCGGGCTCGGGCTACGGCGCGACGCCCGGCGTGGCCACGCTCACCGGCGACATGCTCAAGGACGGCGGTACGCGCGCCATGTCGAGCGCCGATCTCCTGAAGCGCGTCGAGACGCTCGGCGCGGATCTCTCGGTCAGCACCGACTTCGACGCCACCGTGCTCTCGATGGCGGTGACGAAGGATCAGCTCCCGGAGGCGCTCTCCATCCTCTCGCAAGTGGTGCGCGAGCCGCGCTTCGACGGCGACGAGCTCCGCAAGCTGAAGGCGCGCACGATCGACGAGCTCGAGGACGAAGCGCGCTCGAGCGGCTCGTACACGGCGACGCGGCTCGTCTTCCGCGAGCTCTTTCCCGAGAAGAGCGCGTACGGGACGTACAGCCTCGTGCCTTCGGAGGTCGCGAAGGTCGACGGCGCAGCCATCCGCGATTTCCACCGCCGCTTCTACGTGCCGAAGACCACGACGCTGGTGCTCGCGGGCGACGTCGACGAGGCGACCGCGAAGGTCCTGGCCGACAAGAGCTTCGGGAGCTGGACCGGCGGCGACTCACCCAAGGTGGACTTCGCGCCGCCGCATGTGCCCCCCAAGCCGCGCGTGATCATCGCGCATCGTCCCAAGAGCGTGCAGTCCGACGTCTACGTCGCCATGGTCGCTCCCGCGCGGAAAACGGAGGGATGGCCCGCGGTCCGCGTCGCCAACCAGGTGCTGGGCGGCGGCGTCGCAAGCCGGCTCTTCAGCGACGTGCGCGAGCAGCGTTCGCTCGCGTATCGCACGAGCGCACAGGTCCTCGAGGTCGCTCACGGCGAGCAGCCGCTCGTCGTCTATGCCGGCACCGAGACGGGCAAGACCGCGCAGGCCGTAGCCGGGCTCCTCGAGAACCTCACGCGCATGACCACGTCACCGCCCACCGGCGCGGAGACGGAGAGCGCACGACGCTTCATCAGCGACGTGTTCGCGATCCGCATGGAGACCATCGGCTCCATCGCCGACATGGTCGTCACGCAGGAGACCTTCGGGTTGCCCGAGGGCTACTGGGACGCGTATCGCAAGCAAGTGCGAGCGATCGAGCCCGCCGAAGCGGAAGCGGCGGCGAAGAAGCTGTATACGACTCAGCAGGCGATCGTCGTCGTCGCAGGAGACGCAGACGTCATCGCCCCCGAGCTGGCGCGCTACGGCGAGGTCACGGTCGTGGATCCGGAGAAGGAGTTCAAGACGATGCGAACGGTTCCGCAGGTGACGAAGTGAGCGCTCCCCGACGTGGTGAAGGCGGCGCCAAACGTGAAGGACGTGAAGGTCGCGACACGAACGCCGCCGAAGGCCGGCGTGCACCGCGCCGCGTAGGCGGCGTCCGCAGCGCGACGGCGGGCACGGGCCCCGACGGCGAGATCCCGGGCCGGCCGAAGAAGTCCGGCGGCGCCCGTCGCACGCGTCAGAAGGCGCGCATCACGAAGAAGACCGGCGACGTCCGCAGCAAGCCGGGCGCCGGCGACGACGGCCTCCCCAAGCGCTCGGGCCCGATCGGCCCGGTCAAAGGCAACGGCATCCGCTACCTGCGCGGCCTCGGTCACCATCTGGACGCCGTGGTCCAGATCGGCAAGGAGGGCATCACGGATGCGCTCGTCGCCGCCACCAGCGACGCGCTCCGTACGCACGAGCTCATCAAGGTGAAGGTCGGCAGCGAGTGCCCGATCGATCGCAAAGAGGCGGGCCCGGAGCTCGCCGAGAAGACCGGCGCCACGCTCGCCCAGGTCCTCGGACGCACGCTCCTCCTCTACAAGCGCCATCCCAGCAAGCCGAAGATCGAGCTGCCTCGCTGAAACGACGCAAAGTGAGGTACGCTCACACGTAGATGGCGGCTGCTTGCGGCCACTGCGGCCAGCTCCACGAAGCCTACGTGACGATGTGTCCCGTCACGGGCGGGCGCCTCGGCAGCGCGTCGTACACGCTCGTCAACGAGGACGAGATGCTGGTCGGCACCGTCGTCGGCGAGCGCTATCACGTGCGCGACATCCTCGGTCAAGGCTCGTCCGGCACGGTGTTCGGCACGGTCCACGTCCACTTCGAGCGCAACGCCGCGATGAAGGTGCTGCGCCCGCGCTTCACCGCGATGGACACCGTACTGCGTGTATTCCACAACGAATCGCGCCCGGCTTTCAGCGTGTCGCATCCCTCGTTGTGCGAGGTGTTCGACATCGGCACGCTCCCCGACGGCGCTCCCTTCTTCGTGATGGAGCGCCTCGAAGGCGACACCCTCGCGTCGCGCCTCGGCCGCGAGCGCTTCTCGGTCGCGGCCGCGGTCGACATCATGATGCAGCTCCTCGCCGTGATGGACACGGTCCACGCGCGTGACGTTCTGCTCCGCGATCTGCGCCCCCAGAACATCTTCCTCACGCATCGGCGCGGCTGCCGGCCAGTGCTCAAGCTGCTGGATTTCGGCCTCTCCCGCCTCATCCCGCTCGAGAAGGTGCAGCAGCAGTGGGACGGTCTCCGCGCGGTGGTCGGCGCGAATGACGGCTCCGGCGTGCTCTCGATCCCTTACTACCTCTCGCCGGAGCGCACGCGCGGCGAGCACGGCCTCGAGCCGACGAGCGACATCTTCGTCGCGACGATGATCCTCTACGAGGCGCTGACCGGGCAGAAGCCGTTCAACGGCTCGACGTGGAGCACGCTGCTCGCGCAGATCGCGCAGGCGCAGCCCACGCCGCTCACCGTGCTCCGACCCGACGTGCCGGAGGATCTCGGCGCGCTCCTGATGCGTGCGCTCTCGAGCAACCCTCGCGCTCGCCCGTCGTCTGCGCGCGAGATGCAGGACGAGCTCCGCGCCGTCTTCGAGACGCCGCGCCGCGGCTCGGCTTCGATGCGGAACGCGCCGCCCAGCGCGGCGACGGACGCGCCCCCGCAGACGCCGCCCAGCAGCGATCGTTCGGAGTACACGCCGTTCGTCGGTCGGGCGCCCATGCCGGTTCCGCGACCGGCCGCGGGCGTGAAGGCCGAGAGACCCGAGGAGCAGGACGTCACCGTGTCCGCCCCGGCGCAAGTACAGCTCGTCGACGTCGACGAAGCCTCCGCCGAGCATCCCGTGCGCACCGTCCGGCCGCCGAGCGCGGTCGACATGGACATCTCGATCGACGTCGTGGTCGAGCACGACGATCCCGCAACGTCACGCGGCGGTGACATCGCGGCGGCGCTTTCGCGTTCGACGCGGCGCACGGACGAAGAGGACGAGACCGAGACGATGCAGCTGACACCCGAGGTCCGCGCGCGCATCGAGCAGATGACCCGCCAGCAGGCCCCCGGCAGCAGCATCGAAGACTCGACGCGACCGCCGCCGACCCGTCGTCTGACCAAGCCGAACGGCGACCGCTGACCCGCGTCATTCGGTCCCGGGAGCAGGCCCGGCGCGCCCTCCGGCGAGGCCCGACCCCTACCCATGGTGGTCCCTTTTGGTCGATTGTCAGGGGTGAAGCTGTGGACAACCGCTGAACAGACTGGGACTGACCTCTTGGATACCTGTTCGAGACACCTGAACGGAATTCAGTGTTGTCGGGTGTTTAGCATCGGGTGTGGGATGTCGGGTCCCTGTGGTCGCGCGGGTGCCATGTGAGTACCAGATGGAGTATCTGCATTTAGCTGGACACCACTACATGTAGCGGTTAGACAGGTCTCTCGCCCGTCGCGCCGCCCGTGAGTGGCTGTGCGGCAGGGCTGTTCACGATCGGACGCGTCAGCTTCCCAGGCGTCGAACGTACCGCGACACACACACTCTACGCGGTTGGCTTGTTCAGTAGATGGGTTGTCTTTCGAGCTTCGGGGAGTCGCTGAACGGGTGTTCCAAGCCCGGCCGGCACGAGCCCAGCCCGAAGACGAGTGAGTCGCGGCGTCACGTGTGAAGAGAGCGAAGGCCGGCCATCTTTGACGCGTGGCGTCAACGGTGCCCAGGCGCGACGGGTTCCGTGCGCCGTTCGATCGGCGGGCGGGACGCGGGCGTGAGCGGGTGATGGGTTGCGCGGGTGGGGGTGAGTTTACGAAATCGCGTGCGCGCACGATCGATGCTGGTCCGGGGGCGTTTCCTCGAGCTGGGTCCCGTGACGGAGCACGTGAGCTGAGCATGACAGCGAGCGGGTCTGGCTGTCATCGCATTGGATTGGAGGGCGCATAATGGCTACGTCTTTCGGTACGGGTATGAGTCGGTCGGGCGCAGACACTGAGAAGAACATGAAGAGCAAGAGCTCCACCTCCAGCGCTCACGCAGCGCACGCACGGAGCGCGGAAGCTCCGCAGAGCGCGAAGGGCGGAGCGAAGGCGAAGGCGAAGGCAGGCAACGGCGCCGCGCGCACCGATGTCCGCCGTGAGAAGGCCGGCCGCGCCGCTCGCGGCGTGCCCGTCACGCGCATGTTCACGCGTCCCGGTGTCGACCCGCTCGAGAACGGCGCGCCCGGACTCGACTCGGTGACCGGCGCCGCCAGCGAGCTCGTCTACGAGCGCCGCTCGAGCGTCATCACCAACCCGGACGGCTCGATCGTCTTCAAGATGGAAGGCGCCGAGATCCCGTCGGCGTGGAGCCAGCTCGCGACGGACATCGTCATCTCGAAGTACTTCCGCAAGGCCGGCCTCCACGGCGACGCGAAGCAGGGCGAGAAGAGCGTTCGCCAGGTCGTCTATCGCATCGCGCACACCATTCGCGACGCCGGTGAAAAGTTCGGCGGCTACTTCGCGACGAAGGCCGACGCGGACGCGTTCGAGGCCGAGCTCTCGTTCCTCATGGTGCACCAGGTCGGCGCGTTCAACTCGCCGGTGTGGTTCAACTGCGGGCTCTGGGCCCAGTACGGCATCACGGGCAGCGGCGGCAATTGGGCGTGGGACACCACCCAGCGCCAGTCAGGTAACGCGCCGTCGCACATGGTCGAGACGAAGAACGCGTACGAGCGGCCGCAGTGCTCGGCGTGCTTCATCCAGGCCGCGAACGACGACCTCATGAGCATCTACGAGCTCGTGAAGTCGGAGGCTCGCCTCTTCAAGTACGGCTCGGGCACCGGCTCGAACTTCAGCCAGATCCGCGGTCGCCAGGAGAAGCTCTCCGGTGGCGGCACGTCGAGCGGCCTCATGAGCTTCCTCGAGGTCTTCGATCGCGCGGCAGGCGCGACCAAGTCGGGCGGCACCACGCGGCGCGCCGCGAAGATGGTCTGCCTCGACATGGACCATCCCGAGATCATGGACTTCATCAACTGGAAGGTCCGTGAGGAAAAGAAGGCCCACGCGCTCATCGCCGCGGGCTTCTCGAGCGACTTCAACGGCGAGGCCTACAAGACCATCGCCGGTCAGAACTCGAACAACTCGATCCGCGTCACCGACGACTTCATGAAGGCCGTCCTCGCGGGCGGCAAGTGGCAGACGATCATGCGCACGACCGGTGAGGTCTGCGAGACGTACGAAGCCAAGGACATGTGGAACCAGGTGGCGGCTGCGGCGTGGGCCTGTGCCGACCCGGGCGTGCAGTACGACTCGACGATCAACAAGTGGCACACGTGCCCGAACAGCGGGAAGATCAACGCGTCGAACCCCTGCTCCGAGTACATGTTCCTCGACGACACGGCGTGCAACCTGTCGTCGGTCAACCTGGTCAAGTTCCTCCGTGAGGACGGGGACGGCAAGCAGTCGTTCGACGTCGAGAGCTATCGCCACGCGTGCAAGACGTTCTTCCTCGCCCAGGAGATCCTCGTCGATCTCTCGAGCTACCCGACGAAGGACATCGCGCGGAACAGCCACGATTACCGCCCGCTCGGCCTCGGCTACGCGAACCTCGGGTCGCTCCTCATGCAGATGGGCGTTCCGTACGACTCGGACGAAGGTCGTTCGATCGCCGCGGCGCTCACGTCGATCATGTGCGGCAAGGCCTACGCCGCCTCCGCCGAGATGGCCGCGTCGAAGGGCGCGTTCGTCGGCTTCGCGAAGAACCGCGAGCCCATGCTCCGCGTCATGAACATGCACCGCGACGCGGCCTACCAGATCAACCGCGACAAGTGCCCGCCCGAGCTCTATCGCGCGGCGTGCGAGGACTGGGACAAGGCCGTCGAGCTCGGTGACCGTCACGGCTACCGCAACGCGCAGGCCACCGTGCTCGCGCCGACGGGGACCATCGGTCTGCTCATGGATTGCGACACCACGGGTGTCGAGCCCGACTTCGCGCTCGTGAAGTACAAGAAG
>JAXDMI010000659.1:0-8020 GCA_034666145.1 Myxococcales bacterium
TCGTCTCCGAGCTTCAAGAAATCGTCCCACCCGATGACGCGCAGCTTGCCCTTGCCGGCGTCGGCGTCGGGCTTGCCCGTCATCTGCACCACCACCTCGAGGCGCGGCAGGCGCTCCTTCTCGGCGACGAATTTCGCGACCTGCTGCGGCGTGTCGGCGAACGAGACCTTCGCCTCGCAGTGATCGGTGATGTACCGAGCCTGCTCGGCGCTGTTCGTGGTGTAGATGCCGGCGGGCATCGCCCCCGCAAAGATCGCGCCGACGTCGGCGACGAGCCACTCCGGATTGTTCTGTCCGATCAAGCTGACGCCCTGACCGGGCTGCACCCCGAGCTTCATGAGCGCGCGCGCCGCGCGTCGCACGTCGCGACCATAGGTGCTCCACGTGACGGTCTTCCAAACGCCATCACGCTTCACGCGGAGCGCAGGCCGCTCCCCGTGCTTCGCGACCGTATCCGCAAGGACCTCGTGGACCATCGTAGCCATGGGGCGGAGCATAGGGCGCACCGGCGGGGCGATGCTAGAGTGACCCCGCTCACGCCCGGAGAGACGGATGAACCAGACCACGCGCATCGGACTGCTCGCTTTTGCCTCGATTTTCGCGGCCTGCTCGTCGACGGGCAGCGGCGATCCGGCGCCCGGCGCATCCAGCGGCACGCCCGCTCCCGGCACCGGCACGCCCGGCGACGGCACCATGCCGCCCGGCACCGGTCAGGTCGATCCGGGGATGGACGCGAACCCCGCCAGCGCGTGGAATCCGCCCGTCGAGACCGGCGCGGTCGCGTTTCCGTACACCGCTTATCGCTGCGGTTACGCCACGAGGCAGGTGAGCCCGAGCAAGCCGTCCGCGATCTTCCACGAGGACGTCTCGGGCAGCGCGCCCGCCGCGAAGAACCTCCATCTCACGATCGCGGGCAACGCATCGTCATCGGTCGTCGTGCAATGGAGCACCGACGACGCGACGCACGCCACCGAGGTTCGCTTCGGCGACACGCCGTCGAAGCTCGACAAGATCGCGCACGGCTACTCGTTCGACTACGGCGTCGCGGGCAGGCGCCAGCACGAGGTGCACTTGTGCGGGCTCGAAGCGGGCCGCACGTTCTACTACGACGCGGGCGGTTCGAAGGCCCGCAGCTCCGTCTACAAGGTGACGACCGCGCCCGATGCCGCGAGCGACGTGAAGGTCCTCGTCGGCGGCGACACGCGGACCAATCCGGACGTCTGGGCGAACATCGCGAAGGTCGCGATCGCGCAGGGCGCGACCGCGCTCGTGATGACCGGCGACGCCGTGCTCAGCGGCGGAGTGCAAGCGCAGTGGGACACGCTCTTCGAGGGCGCGCCCGATCTCTTCGCACAGCTTCCCGGGATCTGGGCGCACGGCAATCACGAAGGCCTCGACGAGGCTTACTTCGCGCAGTTCGCGCTGCCCGACAACGGAACGTCGAGCGGCATCGAGGAGTGGTACGCGACGACGTACGGCCCGGTCCGCTTCGTCGTGCTCAACGACACCGTGTCTTCGAGCTCGGTCATCACCGGAACGGAGAAGACGTTCCTCGACGCCACGTTGAAGGCGGTCGATCGCACGCGCACGCCGTTCGTCGTCGCGCTCCATCACCAGCCCGAGTACACGACGTCGTCGGGTCACCCGTCGTCGACGAGCCTGCGCGACGCCTGGACGCCGCTCTTCGACCAGTACCACGTGAACGCGGTGCTCAACGGCCACGTCCACAGCTACGAATCGACGAAGCCGATGAAGGGCGGAAACGGCTCGTCCATCGGCACGGCGACGACCGACGCGCTCGGCACTCGCTATCTCGTGTTCGGAGGCGGCGGCGCCGATCTCTACGGCTTCAACGCCACGCAGTCGTACATCCAGATGCGTGAGAGCGTGCACGGCTTCGCGACCCTCGCAGCCTCTGCCACCGCGATGACGTGGACGGCGTTCCGCGCGGACGGCTCGACGCTCGAGACGATCGCGATGCCGAAGTGATGGCACGCCGGATCAGCGCGAGCTGATCCGGCCGAGACTCACCCGAAGCGCTCGTCGAGGTGCGCCTCCAGCGCGACGGCCGTGGAGATGAGACGCTCGACCGCATACTGCAGCTCCTCGACCCGCGGACGCTTCGCGCCGAACGAGCCTCCGTTCGCCACCACCGCGAGCGCCGTCAGATCACCGCGGATGGCCTCGTGCAGCTCGTCGAAGTGGAAGTTCTTCGCTTCTTCGAGGCGCCAGCGCAACTTCGCCCAGTCCGGTTGCGAGCGCAGGCTTCCCGCGAGGTGATCGAGCGCGCGCACCACCGCATGGGACCACGCGTAGACGCCCTTCAGGTAGTCGGCGAGCGGTGACTCCGGAACGCAGATGCGCTGGAGCCGCGGATCGATGATCGACAACTGAACGTTCGCGAGCGCGTCGCGAAGCGCGCCGAGATCGGCGAGCCGAGCCGCGAGCGTTCGAAGCGCGGCGCGCGCGGAAGCATCGGGCGGCGCGGCAGCGACGAGCTCCTCGAGACACGTGAGGTTCACGCTGAGCATCAGCTGGTCCTCGCAGAGCTCGTCGAGCACGTCGTCGGCGTCGAGGTAATCGATGTCCGTCGCGCGCGGCAGCGACGCCGACTGCGCGCGCAGGCGCACGTGCGAGTCGTTCGCCGAGCGCGCGGGCGGCCGCGTTCGAGGCGTCGCGGAACGCATCGGCGCCGGCGGCGGAAGCGTCTTCGGAAGCGCGTCGGGGCCCTGGGGCGGCGCGAACAGAAGTGGCCGGAAAGAATCGCGATTCTTCGGTATCGACGGCGGCGGGTTCACGTCGTTTCCTCCCGGCGGAGCACCGACCCGCACGCATGCCGGCCGGAAAACGACGAGCAACGGTTGCCCGATCGCGATCTCCGGGCGTTTGTACGCCGCGAGGGCGGCCTTCTCCCCTCACCTTCGGCGCGTTCGCGAGCTCTGCCGTTCCGCACAGAAGTGGCCCCGAGCGAGCGCGAGGGTCACAATTTGATGTGGAGGGTGAAGTCTTGTCCCTCGATACCCCGATTAGCAAAGCGATTTCGGTAGCAACGTTCTTCGGCCTCACCCTCACGTCCGTGGATGGAGGCAGTGGTGGTGGCGCTCTCGCTGGCGGTCTCGCTGGCGATCCAGCGCCGCACGAGACGCTGGCCGCGCCCCTCGCCGCACCGCTCGGCGCTCCTCTCACCGCGTCCGTCGCCGAAGCCTCGAGCAGCGCGAAGGAGCAGGGCCCATGCGCGACGGGCATGGTGCTCGTCGATGGCGACTACTGCCCGGATGCCGATCAGACCTGCTTGAAGTGGATCGATCCGCCGCCGTATCAGAACCTCCGCTGCGCGGAGTTCGCGACCCCGGCCAAGTGCAAGGTGGCGCGCCAGCATCGTCGCTTCTGCGTCGACCGCAACGAGTATGCGGAGAGCGTCGCCGGCACCGAAGCGAAGGATGCGCTCCCCATCGTGAACAAGAGCTGGACGGAAGCGCAGAGCCTCTGCCGAGCGCGCGGCGCTCGACTATGCAAAGAGAGCGAGTGGGAGTTCGCGTGCGAAGGGCCCGACATGAATCCGTATCCGTACGGCTTCAAGCGCGACTCGAGCCTCTGCAATCACGACCGCACCGATCTCGGCGGCGCGGAGGAGAAGCTCACCGATCATCGCGCGCCCATCTCGGCGTTCCCGGCGTGTGTCAGCTCGTTCGGTACGCACGACATGATCGGCAACGTCGACGAATGGGTGGAGCGCGAGGGTCAGGTCGCTCCGCATCGCTCCTCGCTACGCGGCGGCTGGTGGCTTCCCGGCCGCAACCGCTGTCGCGCTGCGACGATCCATCACGAGGAGACGTACTCGGCCAAGCAGGTCGGCTTCCGCTGCTGCGCCGAGGTGCCGTGACTCAGGCGAAGTCGTTGGCGGCGCGAGGGCGCGGCACGAGCGCGTCGATGCGGTCAGCCTCCTCGACACGACCGAGCTCGCGCGCGGTCCTCGCGTAGCGGGACAACTCTTCGGCGCCGACGAGCGCCGCGTTCTTCTCGAGCATCGGCAGTAGCTCGTCCCACTTGCCCTCGATGAGCAGCGCGTACGCGTAGACGCGCAGCGCGATGGCGCGGAGATCCTCGGAGGTGTTCGGTACGAGCACCGGCTGGAGGAGCGCGATCGCGCCTTCGCCATCGTGGTGCTCGAGCGCGACGTAGGCCTTCTCGACCGCGGCTGCGAGCGGAGCATCTGCCGCGCGCGTGTCCGCCTGACGATAGGCCTGCACGTTGGCCCACGTGAAGAACGCGCCCAGGGCGCCGAGCCAGATGGCGCCGGCCAGCGCTGCGAACGCGAGCAGCACGCCGCCCATGAGGATCGAGACGACGCGGGCAGGCTTCTCGCCGCGTCCCTTGGTGACCAGGTTCAACGCGCCGCGGAGCACGTTCCCGCCGTCGAGCGGTAACAGCGGCGCGAGGTTGAAGATGCCCCAGTAGAAGTTGATCTGGAACGCCTGGTCGAAGGCGCGCCGCAGGAGCGGATGCTGCGGATGGAAGCCGAGTCGACCGCACGCGAAGATGAGCGCAGCGATGGCGAAGCCCGCGAACGGTCCCGCGAGCGAGATGGCGATCCCGCGCGCAGGACCGACGTCTCGCGGCTCGACCCACGACGTCGTGCCGCCCATGCCGTGCAGCTCGATCTGCGGCGTGAGACCGAACATGCGACCCACCAACGCGTGGCCGAGCTCGTGCGCGAGCACCGATACGAACACGATCGCGATCCAGATGGCGACCACCTCCGGCCCGCCTTGTGACATGCCGAGCACGGCAGCCATCACGAGGAAGAGACCGCGGACACGTACCGGTATGTTGCCGAGCCGGATCAGCACGGCGCCTGCTTACACGACAATCTTGCGGATCTTCGCGACGATCTCGCCGATCGGAGTCGTCTTGAGGACGTACTGACACGCGCCGAGCATGAGCGCCTGCGTCACGTCTTGCGGGCTGTTACGCGCCGACACGAACATGATCGGCACCTTCTTCATCACCGGGTTGCCACGAAGGATCTTCGCGAGCGTGAACCCGTCGACGCGTGGCATGACCACGTCACAGACGATCATGGCGGGCGGCTGGATCGAGCCGGCCATCTCCGCCGCCTCCATGCCGTCCTTCGCCTCGATGACGTCGTAGAACGGCTCGAGCCCAGCACGCAGCCTCGCGCGCATCGCCGCGTCGTCGTCGACGATCATCACGGTCTTCTTGCCGCGAACGCTGCCCGTCGGCGACATCGATCCAGGCGACGTGGACGGACGATTCAGCCCGCCGCCGGAGATCGCGCGAGCCTCGGCGAGCGCGTCCTTGAGGTTGGCCGGCGGGCGCTGCGACGTTCCGATCACCGGCGACGCAGGCGGTCGATTCGAGGGGCCGGGAGGTTTGGGAGGCGTCGTCATTGCTGCGTACGGCTCGTGAGGCTCGAGTGGCTCAGGTGAGCAAATCCCTTATAGCACCGGAGAAGCTCGTTGTTTCCTTCGCACGTAACGGCCGAGCAAACCTGCGAAGGCCCGCCGCAGGAAGCGTGGCGACAGCGCGTTGATCAGCATCACGACCTTCATCGTGATTCCCGGCACCACCATCGCTCGACCGCGGTCGAATCCGCCCACGGCGGCGCGCGCGCAGTGCTCGGCGCTGATCTCGACGAACGCCGGCACCTTCGCGTCGCTCGCGTTTCCCATGGTCTGCTCGAACTCGGTTCGCACGGGTCCGGGACAGACCTGCGTCACGACGACACCCGTGCCCGCCAGGTCCGCGCAGAGGCCTTCGGTGAAGCCGGTCACGTAATGCTTCGTGGCGAGGTACGCGGCGAACAGCGGCGTGACACCGAGGCCGAAGCCCGAGCTGATGTTGAGAATGCCGCCCCGGCCGCGCTCCACCATGCGAGGCAGGAACGCGAGCGTGAGGAGCGTGAGGCTCGTCACGTTGAGGTCGATCATGAACGTGGTCTTCGCGGTGTCCGCGCGCTCGAACATGCCCATCATGCCGACGCCGGCGTTGTTGACGAGCACATCGACCTCGATGCCGCGCTCGCCGACCGCTGCGACGAGCTTCGCGACCTCCTCCCGTGAGGAGAGATCGCAGGGGATCACCTCCACGCGCAGTGTCGATCGCTCCTCCACCAGCGCGCGCTTCAGCTCCTCGAGGCGTTCCACGCGACGCGCGACGAGCACGATCGTCTTCGCACGCGGCGCCACGAGGCGCGCGATGGCCATGCCGATGCCGGACGACGCGCCCGTCACCACGACGGTTCCACCGTCGATCGCGGAGGTTCCCATCAGTCTCCTCGACTCCCGTTCCTGCGGATGAAGCTCACGATCGCGTCGGCGGCCGCCTCGAGCGCGGTCTCCTGCGCAGCGGCGCCGCCATCGCGCTTCAGGAGCGCGAGCGAGTGGTCACCGCCCTCGACGACGTGCAGCGAGGCATGCGGCACGCGTCTCACGACCTTCCGGATCTCCGCAGCGTTGCCGAGGTCGTCGCGCGAGCCCTGCACGAAGAGCATCGGGAACGGAACGCGCGGCAGATGCTCGTCGCGACGCACCTTCGGCTTGCCGATGGGATGCAGCGGATAGCCGAGGAACACGAGGCCGCTCAGCGTGAGCCCCTCGCCTGCCGCCGATACGGCGATGTTCGACGCGATGCGGCCGCCCATCGATTTGCCGCCGCAGAAGAGCCGCTCGGTCGGCAGGCCGCCACGCGCGCGCACGCTCGCGATGGCCGCGTGCCAGCAGGCCTCGAGCAGATCCGTGCGGTCGGGCATCTTCCGCCCGTGCTCGGTGTAGAGGAAGTTGAAGGTGACGACGTCGACGCCGCGCTTCGCGATGCGCGTCGCCATGTCGATCATGAACGGATGCGTCTGCGCTGCGCCCGCGCCGTGCGCGAGGATCAGCGTCGACCCGATCGGCTCCTTTGCGCGGTAGACGAGCGCGGTCGTCGTTCCGTGCGTCGCGACGTCGAACGTGAAGCTCTTCCCCGCCACCGGCGCGAGGGTATCACCCTCGGGCTCTGGTCACAGCGAGGGTCACAGCGCGAGCGTCCACTTCGTCCAGGGCAGATTCGCTTCGGCCGGCGTCATGCCGACGACGTCGGTGAACGCTTTCACGCCGCGGGGATCGGCGGCGGCGGTATCGCGCCAACGCTGGTAGAACGCCCAGAGCTTGCCGCGCTCGTCGAGCCACTGACAGACGTAGCGGGCCATCGCGTAGTGCAGGTCCTCGGCGTCGCTGCGGAAGACGTCGTCGCGCATCGTGAAGAGAGTGTCGAGCCGCGCTTGGTCACGTTCGCTCGCGCTCGAGAGCGCGCGTTTGAGCCGCGGATGCCGCCAGTTCTTCACGCCGTGGATCTCGCCGGGCTTCGTGATCACCGGCGCCTCGAACACCGAAGCGATGCCTTCGTTGAGCCACGTCGGCGCATCCGGAAAATCGGTCTCGACGAGCGGATGCACGATCTCGTGCGTGAGCGTGCCGAGCCCGAGCCCGATGTTCATGACCATGTAACGATCGCCCGGCTGATAGAACCCGTAGTGCGCGATGCACGGCGCGGCGTACTTCTTCTTGCAGAACGACTCGTACGTCTGCCCCTCGGGGAAGAGATAGACGCTGATCGCCTGCGCCGGCTTCTTTCCGAAGCGGTTGTTCATGTAGCCGGCCATCGAGCTGCGCATCAACGACACGCTCTGCTCGAAGGAGCCGCCCTGCCATCCCGGCGGACCGATGACGACGAAGATGTCGGAGACGATCGTGGTGATGGTGCGCGGTCCGAGCTCCTCCTTCGCGATACGGGCGCGGCGCTCGCGATCGGCGGCGAGATCGTAGGGTGCCTCCGCGGTGGAAGCCGGCGTTGCGTTCATCAGGGCACGTGCCGCTTCGTCGTCCATCTTCGACGGCTGCGTGGTCTGCGATGGCTGCGCAGGCAACGCCGACGAGGGCGGAGCATCGAGCACGGCGCGGCCGGGAGCGACCGAGGTCGGCGGCGCCGACGAGCGATCGGAGCCGGTACACGCGAGGGC
>JAXDMI010000660.1:0-4218 GCA_034666145.1 Myxococcales bacterium
TCGGCAAGGGCGGCGGTCAGGCAGTCGCCGAGTTCGCGAACGCTCCGCTGCTCGGACAGATCCCCCTCGACCAGACCGTGCGCGAGTGGGGCGACAAGGGAACGCCGGTGGTGCAAGCCGCGCCCGACAGCCCCATCGCGCGAGCGTTCCTCGATCTCGCCGACAAGGTCGTCGAGGTGGTCGCGAAGCGCGCCGACGAGATGAGCGACGACGGCGGCGCGCCCGTCATCGATCGCAGCGGTGGTCCCGGCGGCAAACGACGGCTCCCCGTAACGAAATAATGTAATTTTCCGGCGCTGCCGTGGATCGACCGGAGCCCATCTGACGCTTCGGAATCCATGTGCTTTACTGGTTGAGCGCCATGCTTCCCTATACGCGTAGTGTCCTCACGAGTCTGGGCGCGCTCGCGTCCGTCACGTTCGTCATCGCAGCGTGCGGGTCCGACGGAGGCAGCGCCTTCGGCGATCCCGACGCGGCTGGGAACGCGCTGGAGTCGGGGACGTTCAATCCCGCGGACAAGCCGGATGGCGGCGATCCCTTCGCGAACGATCCGCCGCCGAAGTTCTGCGTGCTCGACGGCGGTCCCGCGGCACCCGTCGTGGGCGGCACCGCGGAGTGTCCGGACGACAAGAACAAGCCCGGCTGCGGCTGCAAGACGCCCGGCGAGACCGCCGCGTGCTGGACCGGCCTGCGCATCAACCGTCACAACGGCGTGTGCAAGGACGGCATGACGACCTGCATGCAGGTCAACGAGAACGCGCTGCAGTGGGGACCGTGCAACGGCGAGGTGCTCCCCGCGGCCGGTGCGACCAAGGGCAAGGACGCCTGCAAGTGCTTCTCGCTCGGCTCGTGGAAGCTCGCGAACCTCTCGCCGTGCTTCTTCGAATACAACGGCGACACCGCGCATCCATATCCAGTCTCCACCGTCACCGACGGAACGGGCTCGAGCTGCGATCCGCCGACGAACATGTGCAGGCCGGTGGGCCAGGCCGACTGTCCGAAGCTTCCTGCGGGCTCGATGGCTCCGCCGTCGAAGCCGGCCACGGACTGGACGACCGACACGCTGACCGTGGACTGCGCCGGTCACTTCAAGGTCTGCTACCAGCTGAAGGCCGGCGACATCAAGAACCCGCTCCCGACCGACTGCGCGATCATGGATAAGATCTGCGTCGAGGCCGACTACATCAAGGAGAACGTCGAGCAGACGTTCCCGCCGCTTCCTGGGTGGACGAGCACCGCCGCCAACACCGACTGCGCGCTCAAGTGGCGCACCACGGGCGGCTACGGCGAGATGACCGTGCAGGGCGAGTCCGTCCTCTGCGACAAGGTCGACGACGGCTCCGGCGGCTCGGTCGTCTTCAACCGCGTCCAGTACTGCCCGTCGAAGTGCGAGGACGCCGCGAACGCGATGGACCCCGAGTGCGTGAACTGCAAGCAGGACGGCAGCGGCGTCTTCAAGTGAGCTGCGCGTGCGCGCGCGACGCGCTCGCACGCCGTCGCGTGGCGTTGATCCAGGTTGCTGAACCCTCATCATCCCCACGCCCGATCACGTTTACAGCCTGCTTCGTGATGATCGGCAGAGGTGTGCTGGTGTAGGTCTTTCGGCATGGAACGTGAACGAGAGCGTTCCCATGCGCCTCACGATCCTCGTCGCTTTCGCGTGTGCAACGGCTGCCTGCGGCTCGGCCCAGGAAGATGCCGCCACGTCGGACCAGGCCTACTCCAAGTTCGAAGGCACCGACTTCGTCCGCGCCGGATGGACCGCGAAGGCGGTGCTCGACGGACGCAACAGCAGCGAAGCCTCCGAGTTCTCGGGGCGCCTCGTGCCGGTTCGCGGCGGATTCGTCGATGTCATTCAGGACGCTGCCGGCGGCGGCATCTTCGTCGCCGATCCGTCCGCGGACCAACCCAAGCAGATCGGGACCGATCCCGGAGTCCGGGCCGGCGGCGTCATCGACGCCCTGGACTCGTCGGTCGTCTTCGACAACGGCTTCTACAACGGGAGCTCGCGCCGCTCGAACTCGCTCGTGTTCTCGGCGCAGAAGGACGGCGTCTGGAAGCGCGAGACGATCGACGCGAAGCTGGTCGCTGCCGACGAGAGAGGCCCGAGCGTGATCGATGGCGTCTGCCTCGTGGAGCGCGCAGGGGTCAAGACCGTCGTCTACAAGATCGGCTACACGTCCATTCGCATCGCCGAGCGCACCGACGCTGGCTGGAAGGTGCAGAAGCTCGTTACTCCCATCGCTCTCGGCACGCCGCTTTCGTGCGCCGTCTCGGGCAAGGATCTCTTCGTGCTGGTCGGCGGGAGCTCCGCGCACGATCCGCTGCGCGTCCTCCACCAGGTCTCCGGCGCCGCCGTGACCAGCGAGCCTGTGTCGAGCGCAGACACAATCGCGGCCTCGACGATCACCGTCGACGGGGCGGGCAACCCCACGATCGCCTACGCCGACGGGACGATGCATCTCGCGACGCGCAGCGCCACCGGGTGGACCACGACCGCGGTCTCTGCGCCCTTCGACGCTTCGCAGACGCACAGCCTCGCTCTCTCGTTCGTTGGAAGCGACCCCGTGTTGTTCGCGGTTGCTGGCAAGAGACACCCCACCGAGAGGACCGCGAAGGACGAGCTGTGGATCATGCGGCAGGGCGCGTCCTCCGCGGCGCAGGTCGAGGCCTACAGCCCGAGCAGCGGAACCTTGCAGGTGACCGGCAGCGCGATCATCGGCTCGAAGGCCACCGTCGGTGTCATCGAATGGCAGAACGGCGGCGACTTCCGCCACCTGATCGTCAGCGGCGCGCTCTGAGCTCCCAGTCGTACGCTCCGCGACGCGACGCTCGAGACAGAGGTCGTGCCGATCTCGGTGCCGGCGGACGAGTGCACGTGTCCCGAGTCGTTCAATCTCCGCGATTTTCCTCGCTCATGCAGATGCGCTCATCGACACGGTAACATCCCGGGAGAAGCTCCACGTGCCCTGAGCGCGGAGGTCACATCCGCTGCGCGCGTCAGTTACGCCACGAGCCGCCTTTTTTTGCGGCGGCTAGCGTCTCGACGTCTTGTTCCTTCTTGAGGAGAACGCCGAGGAACGGGAGCTCCTTGATGAAGCGCTCGCCGCCGATGCCCGCGCGCTTCAGCACGGCGATCCAGTCGATGAGCTCGCTCGTCGACGGGCGCTTGCGGATGCGGGGGAGCTCGCGCAGCTGATAGAAGGTCACGACCGCCTGATCGACGAGCCCGCGATCGATGTCGGGATGATGGACCTTCACGATGCGGCGCATCAGCTCCGGATCGGGGAAGTCGATGAAGTGGAACACGCAGCGACGCAGGAATGCGTCGGGCAGCTCCTTCTCGTTGTTCGACGTGATCACGACGATGGGGCGCTCGGCGGCGACGACCTCGTCGCCCGTCTCGTTGATCACGAAGCGCATGCGATCGAGCTCGTGGAGGAGGTCGTTCGGGAACTCGAGGTCCGCCTTGTCGACCTCGTCGATCAGGAGCACCACGCGCTCCTTCGCCGCGAACGCGCGGCCGAGGGGCCCGAGCTTGATGTAGTGGCGGATGTCCTTCACGTCGCCTTCACCGAAGCGCGAATCGTAGAGACGCTGCACGGTGTCATAGACGTAGAGACCGTCCTGCGCGCGCGTCGTCGACTTCACCGGCCAGTGGATGATCTCCATCCCCAGCGACTCGGTGATGGCCTCCGCGAGGAGCGTCTTCCCGGTGCCCGGCTCTCCGCGGACCAGCAGCGGTCGCTCCAGCGCGAGGGCCGCGTTGACCGCCGCCTCGATGGCATCGTTGGTGAGGTAGGTCGGCGTTCCCTTGAAGCGGATGAACTCGGTCACCCTCGTTCGATAGAAGAGGAGCGCCTCTTCTTCAAGGGGCGCGTCGCGTAGAGCCATGCTTTCCGCGCGGCGCCGCGCTCGCCGAGGAAGCGCAGCTTGCCCGCGGCGTCGCGCAGAGCTGCCGCGCGATCGCGCGGAAGACGCTTCATTGCCCGCAAGAACAGCGACGCCGAGTAGTCGTCGAGGAGGTCTTCGTAGAGCGCGACCGCTCGAATGGGGGCCGCCTTCGTGACGGCTTCGCGGATCACGATCCGGAGCTGATCCGTGGTCTCGGTCTCGGCAGCCGTCGACGACGCGCTCTGCTCGACGATGGCGAGCGCCCACGCCTCGAAGAGCCCGTCGACTGCGAGGCCGTCGCGATGAGCGGCGCGCTCGCACGCC
>JAXDMI010000661.1:0-15277 GCA_034666145.1 Myxococcales bacterium
CACACCTGACGGAGGATGTTCTCGACGCGCTCGGGCGGCATCGGGCCATCCTTCTCGAGGATGTCGGCGACGCTCCGACCCTGCACGAACTCCATGACGAGATAGAGGGTGCCGTCCTCCATCTCGCCGAAGTCGTAGACCTGGATGGTGTTCGGGTGCTCGAGAGCGGCGACGGTGCCGGCCTCGCGGTCGAAACGAGCCTTGATCGCAGGGTCGTGCGAGAGGTGCTTGTGCAGGGTCTTCAGGGCGACCTTGCGAACCGAGGTCCCGAGCTTCTGCTCCGCCAGGTACACGCAGCCCATGCCGCCTTCGCCGAGCTGCTTGACGATGGTGTATTTGCCGGCGACCACGGTGCCGACGAGGGGATCTGCCGCCTGCGCTTCGCCCTGGGTCATCGGCAGAAGGGTCGCACAAATGGTGGGTTCTTGCCGAGGATCATGGCCCTCGACCGGGGATCGCAGGGACATCGGAGGCCTCGTAAGGCTTCTACGGGCCAGCGCCCCGCGCGGTCTCGGGGGGTTACGGCCGAGCTCGTTCGCCTTTGGGCTTTGGGCCTCACTGCTCGAAGCAGTAGAGATGGCCCATGCCGTTGCAAGGAAGGCTCTGCTCGGTCCACGTCGTGGTGGTGGAGCTGACGTCGCCCGCATAAGCCGCGGTGCCTACGCTCTCGTCCGACCAGCTCGTGCACGACGCGTTCGGCGCGCGCTGGCCGTCGGCGCGCGTGCCCGTCCACGCGAAGGCACCGACCAGCACGATGCCGCTCACGTCGACATCGATCGGCGCCATGAGCGTGCCGCCGAGGAGACCGCCGAAGCTCGAGGCGATCATCGTTCCGTTCGTCAGCCTGTAGGGTCGCGTGCTCTGGGTGAAGCGCGTTCCGTCGGCAGGATACTGCGAGGAGTCGCTCATCCAGGCGCGAAACGTGTTCTTCAGACCTCGGCCGACGGCGATGTTCTGACAGATCGCGTCGGCGTCGGAGAGGCTGCGCGGGATGTTGCTCCCGCCGATCGCATACGCGGCCGAGGTCACGAACACGAGGCGCTCGCAGTCGCCCGCCACGCACGTGCCGATGTTGCAGTCGCGCGCGGCGCAAGCGTCGCCGCCTCCCTCGGTCGCACCCTCGGAGGCGTGATCGACGACGGCGTCGCCCGGCGCGTCGGAGGTGGAGCCGCCGCTCGTGCCGTCGGTCGTGCCGTCACTGCCCTCGCCGCCGTCCGTCGTCGTGCCCGTCGAGTCGGGCGTGATCGCGAGCAGTGTCCCGCACGCGACCGCGAACGGAGCGATTGCGACCAGCGCGAGGCAGCGGACCGTCATGCAAGATGAAGCGTAGGCGGCGAATCACGCGCCGTACACTCCGCGCGGCGCGCGCGACGTTCGCCCGCTAAAGAGGCTGTTTCAGGGGCCCCCCCGCATCCGGGACGGGTCCCGCCGGACCCTCGTGCGGCGGCCAGGGCAAGGCGACGCGCACGTCGCGCGCGCGGTCCCACAGCTCCAGCTTCGTGCCGCGGTTCGTGGCGGGGAAGAGCACGCCGATGCGCGTCTTCAGCTTCGGCTCGAAGCGCGGCTCCGTGCGCATTCCGGCATCGGGCGGCTCGGGCACGCCGAGCATCGGGAAGTCGAAGCGCACGCGCTCGATCAAGGTCGGCCCCTCGAAGAGCTCGAGAGCGAAGCGCCCCATCACGCGCGGCGTGGCGTGCGGCGCGCCCATGTCGATCTTGTGGACCTCGAGGAGATACACGTCGCCGCGATCCCAGCGCAGGTCGAAGACCCACTGCATGCGCTCGTTCATGGGCGGCGGATCGGGCGGCGTCTTCGAGATGACACTGCCGCCGCCGCTCTCCAGCGCGCCCGCGTCGCGGAGGGCGGCCGACGCGTCGCGCATGGCACCGCCGTCGCGCGGGTCGTTCGGCTCCGCCGCGGCGTCGGTCGTCGCGGAGATCGCGAAGCCCATCGCCAGCACCGCCGCCAGGGCGCCAGGCAGGATCCGCAGGAGGGTGCGCTTCAGGGATCGAGCTCGCACGACATGGCCATATCCCATGCTTCAGCAGCGCCGCCAAGCTCCGTCCATGCGCGCGTCAGCTCCGCGGGGACCGGTGCTGCGGCGACGAGCGACTCACCGCGCTCGTCCGGCACCGAGACACGTGCGGCATGGAGAGCGATGCGCGCGAGGGACACGGTACGCCCGCCGGGAAGCGTGACGCGCGCGGCGCCGCCGTAGTCGCGATCGCCGAGGAGCGGCGCGCCGGCATGGCTCGCATGGACGCGGATCTGATGCGTGCGGCCCGTCTGCGGCTCGACGGCGACGAGCGCGTATCCGGGAACGGTCGCGACGACGCGCCAGTGCGTGCGCGCCTCCTTTGCGTCGGCGCCGAACGCGGCGCGATGCCTCGCGTCCTTACCGGCACCGATCGGGGCGTCCCAGAAGCCCGCCGCAGCCGAGGCGGCAAGTTGATCAGCTTGGGCGGCGATCGCCAGATAGCGACGCGCGTAGCGCCCTTCCGCCCGGGCGTGGCGGAGCCGGTCCTCCGCCTCCGCTGACGTCGCGAAGATCACCACGCCGCTCACCTCGCGATCGAGCCTCGACGTGACGCGCATGTCGCTCGCGGTACGCCCCGTCGACTGCGCCGCGAGCGCCACGAGCGAGTGCGACGCCCCACCGTGATCGGGCACCGTCGGCATACCCGCCGGCTTGTTGCACGCCAGCATGCCGTCGCGCTCCCAGATCACCGTCCATCGTTGCGCCGACGGCGTCACCGCGGCTGCCGTCGCCGCGCCGATCCGCACCTCGTCGCCGATGCGCACCATCTCGTTCGCGCTCTTCGCACGTGCGCGCCCCACGAAGACGCGGCCCTCGTCGAGCGCGCTCGCGGCCTCACCGGCGCGCTTCACGATCTCCCCTACCGTCGTGCCGTCGCCTTCGCGCACCACCCAGCGCTTCTCACGACCGCGCCCCGGCCTCACGGGCGCGCCCTCAGGCCTTCGTCGCGGGGAGGCGCTCGACGATGCCGCGATCGCCGTCGAGACGCACGCGATCGCCCGTCTTCAGCGCTCTCGTCACGCCGTCGACGTTGACGACGCTCGGCACGCCGAGCTCGCGCGCCACCACCGCCGCATGGCTGAGCGGCCCGCCGAGCTCGGTCACCACGCCCGCCGCGATGCAGAAGAGCGGCGTCCAGCCGACGTCGGTGGTGTGCACCACCAGGATCTCGCCGGGCTGGAGCTCGCTCATCTGCCCCGCCGAGAGCAGCACGCGAGCCTTGCCTTCGACGACGCCGGAGCTCGCGCCGGTGCCCTTCATCACGTCTCCGCCGGCCGGGGGCAGCTGCACGGACGGCGGCGTACCGATGAACGTCGCAGGCGGATCGGGCCGCGCCTGATCACGCATGTATTCTGCACGCCTCGCGCGAACCAGCGGCGCGAGATCGGTGCGCGATGCCCGCAGGGCGTTCACGACTTCGTCGACGGTGAGGAAGAACACCGTGTGCGTCGACGCCAGCGGCGAGCTCGTTCGGCGCAGCTCCGCCCAATCGCGGGCCAGCTCCGGCACCAGTCGCAGGAGCCGGCGGTCGGCATCGAGCGCCACTTCCCGGAGCATGCCCAGCACACGCGTCACCTGCGTGCGCATCTGCTCGCGACGGCGCGCGGCCTTCTGCGCGCGCGTGATGAGATGACGCACGAGGGTCTGCTCCGCGAATTTCAGGCGCGGAACGAGCCTCTGCATCTCGGCGTCGGCCGCCGACTTCGCGCGCGCGAGCTGCGGTTCGACATCTCGCGCTTCGCCACGCAGCGACACGCGGATCATCGCGAGCACCGGCCGCGAATCTTCCTTCCATCGCGGCGTCGACAGCTCGGCCTCGCGTACCGCACGATCCCCGTAGAGCTCGAGGAAGCTCGCCAGCGCGCGCTTCACGGGACCGTCGGGGATCGCTCCGAGCGTCGCGTCCTCCCGCACGAGCACGGCGCGTGCGTCGGCATCGCGCCGAGCGAGATCGACGATGCGCATGACGCCGATCGCGGGACGTGCGCTCTCGAGATCGCGGATCCCGCGCGTGAGATCGTGCGCGAGCCGCTCCGCGCCTTCCGGCTCGACCCGCGAGAGCACGCCCTTGAGGATGATGTGCGTGCCGAGCGCGCTCGACGCGCAGGTGAGCATGACGTCGCCGGTGCGCTCGAGCAGCGCCTGGACGTCGCGGATCTTCCGCGCCACTCCCTCGTCGGGGAGGATCGCGAGGTCGAGCGCGTTGTGGAGCCGGAACAGGTGCTCCGCCTCCTGCTCGAACTTGGAGACGTGATCGTCGAGGCGCAGCTGCTCGCGGAGGAGGCGTGTCGCGGTGAGCGGAAGCCGTGCGTAGAAGCCCTTGTGCGAGACGTGGCCGACTTGGCTCGCGAGCTCGTCGCCGCCCGAGCCGCCGCCGAGCTCGACGAGCGTGCGCGGATCGAGCCACGGCACCTGCGCGGCGATGCGCATGAACTCGGTGAGGTTCAGATAGAACCGACCGTGCACGTTGCCGACGAGGCGCGCGTGCTTCGGCACCGAGCATCCGAGCGTGCCGAAGGCCTTGCGGAAGCCCGATTCGCTGTAGTCGCCGGCCACCGACCACGTGAACGGCGTCGCGACGCCGGGCAGCGCCTCGCCGACATTACAGCTGCTCCACACGGTGCCGGCCTCGCCGCCGTCGGGGAAGCCGCGTCCCGTCACGTGACGCGCCTGGACGATCCACACGCGATCGCCTTCGCACGCGAACTCGACGTCCCACGGTACGTCCTCGACCTGCTCGAGGCGCTTCGCGATCGCGGCGAGGTCCTTGATGCGCTCCGGGCCGAGCGCGGGCTCGTCGGGATGCTCGACCTCGACCTCCATCACGCCCGCGTCGCCGACGATCGCGGCGCGTAGCTTGCGCGCAATGGTGCTCTCGAGGATCTTGCCGTCGACGTCGAGGCGCAGCATGTCGGGCGTCGTGATGCCGTCGACCACGGGCGAGCCGAGCCCGAAGCCGGCGTTGACGATGCGCTCGCGCGGTCCGACGTGACTGCGCGTGAACATCACGCCCGCGGCCGTGGCGCGCACGATCGGCTGCAGAACCACAGCCATGCCGACGTCGCGAACGCCGTGCGTCGCGAGATAACCGAGCGCGCGTCCCGAGGCGATCGACGCCCACACGCGACGCACCGCTTCGGCGAGGGCAGGACCGCCGCGCACGCCGAGCACCGATTCGGCGAGCCCGGCCATCGACACGAGCGCGCCGTCCTCGCAGGTCGCGCTCGAGCGCACCGCGAATCCCCACGGAGCATTCGCTCCATGACGCGCCCAGAGCTCCTCGAGCTCGTCTTCGAGTGGCGCGGGGAGCTTGGCGGAGAGGATCTCTTGGCGCGCCTCGGCGGCACGTGCATAGACCGCGCGTCCGCTCGCGGCGCGGAGCAGCGACCGTGGCTCGCACGCCGGCGAGAGCTCGCGAAGCGCGGCGACGAACGCCTTCTGCGGAACGACCCAGGTCTCGGGAACGAGGAAGCCGTGCCGGCGCAGCCACGCGAGCTGCGCGGCCTTCCCGCCGACGTTCTTGCGATCGGAGAGCGCTTCGTCGCGAGCGAGCGCATCGAGACCGAGCAGCCACGGCGCTGCGTGCGTGCGGCTCGACGTGCCCTTCGTCGCGAGTGCCTCGACCATCCGGCCGCCCATGGTAAATGGCGGAGTCCGATTCTCGGCCGAGAATCGTGCTCGAGCCATTTACGCGTGCGCAAGCATGCGGTCGTGCCAGACCAGCATTTCGATCGCGCCGGGGCCGCGATTGAACGGGTAGTCGTGAGGCCCGGGCACGTCGGCGTAGTCGTGATCGATCCCGGCCGCCCGCCACGCGAGCGACGTGTGCGAGATCGCGCCGCGGAAGTAGTCGTCCTTGCTCGTGAGAAGGCGCAGCTTGAGCGCGGGGTTCTTCGCGCGAGCTGCCTTCGCGAGCTCGGTGAATTCGGTCACCTGATCTTCACCGAGCGCAGCCTGCAAGCTCCCTACGGCGCCGAACGCCTCCGGATTTCCGAGCCCCACGCGCAGGGCAGCGGCGCCGCCGAGGGAGACGCCGTCGATACCGGTGGCGGCCGCGGTAGGCAGCACCGGAAGCTCGGCGCGCACGCGCGGCAGGACGGTCTCGAGGAGATAGCGCCCGTAGTCTTTGACGGGCGCGGGCTTCCGCAGATCGAAGTCGGGCAAATACGGGCAGACGACCACGAGACCCTTGAAGGGCTGAGCGACGAGACCCTCGTTGAGATCCGCGAGGCGCTTCGGATCGACGAAGCCCTCGAGGTCCGCGCTGGTGATCGGTGGCGCGCACACGCGCTCGATCGCGCGCAGCAGCGCGTAGTCGCGCGGCCAACCCATGACGCCTTCGACGGCGCCCTTGTTGGCCTCGCCACGTCCGTGGAGCGCGAAGAGCACGGGAAGCTTCTCGTCGGGCTTCGTCCACGACGGCACGATGACGACGGCGCGGCCGCCGTTGTCGAACGTCCACGTCTGCGTGCCGACCTGCCCGCGCGGAAGCGCCGTCGCATCGGGCGGCGGCATCTCGGGGAGCTTCGTCGCGATGGGCGGCGGGGGCTGATCACTCGCTGCGGCACGTTGCTCGCGGCGCGAGCATCCGGCGCTCGCGAGAGCCACCGATGTCAGCGAACCGAGGAATCTCCGACGACCGATCACGCGCGGAAGGTAACTCAGTCTTCGGGCGGCGTCGGCATCTTCCCGGTCGCAGTGCGGACGAGATCCGCGAGACCGGGATCGCTCTTCATCTGATCGCGGAGCACGCTCTTGATCTCGTCGAGCTCTGCGGCGGAGAGGCCCTTCAGCGCCGACGTCGCCTGGTCGACTTTCAGATCGATGTAGCCGTGGACGTCCACTTCGCCGGCGCGAAGGCGGCCGAGCGGCGACGTCGGCGAGGTTGCCGACGTCGGCGCACTCGCCTCGACGTTGCCGGCGCGCGCGGCGTCGACCTCGTTCGCGCTGCGCGTTGCATCCGTACGATCGACCTTGAAGGTCGCGTCGGTCTTCTTCGCGCCACCCGCGCCACCCGTGCCTTGGCCCTCAGGGGCCTGGGGAAGACCTGCGCCTTTGCCGATACGGTCGATCGCCATGGGGACACCTCGATTCTAGCGGATGTTGCCGATGGCCGTCTTCACGGTGTCGTGCTCGGCCTTGAGAACGTTCGAGAGCGCGGTGAACGAGCGGTTCTGCGAGTTCACGGCCTCCTGGATCTGCAGGTAGTAGAGGTTCATGTCCTGGCTCTGCTGGAGCGAGGACTCGAGGCTGCCGCCCTCGGCGCCGGGGACACCGGACGTGCCGGTCGCTGCACCGCCGGTGGCGCTCGTCAGCGCCGCGTTCGCGGCGGTCTGCGCGACCGGGTTGTTGACCCGGGAGATGCCGCCGCCCGGGCCCTCCGGCGAGATGCCGCCGCTACGAACCGAAGAGGACCCGACGCCCGTCATCGGAACGCCGATGGCCGGGCCGGGGCCGTTGCCACCGCGCACCGCCACCGCCATGAGGGGCGAGCCGGGAAGCATCTTCATCGCGGTCTCGGCGCCGCGTACGAGCGACTGCGCGAGGACCTGCTTGAACGCCCCGCGTGCCGGGGTCGGCGTGACGCGAGGCGCGGTGGTGGCGACGGTGACATCGGGACGCGAGGCAATACTGGGGGAATCCATGGCTCTCCTGGAGGTGGGTGGGCGGGCCTTTGCCGGGCCTGTCCCCCTCTCGACCGCTCCGCGACCGAGTTGCGCGCCGCGTGAAGAAATCGATTCAGCGCGGCCAGGCGATGCGTGCGCGGCGAGCTCGTTTGTCGGCCGGCGACGGCCCGTCGTCGTTGAAGTAGAGCGCGCCGCCTTCGAGCACGAGCGCCACGTCGAGCGAAGGCGGACCGTCGAGCGTGAGGAGCGGAAAGGCGCGCGGCGTTGGCACCGAGAGATCGATCCCGTCGAGCGCGATCGCGTCGTTCATGCTGCGCGCCACGACGGCGCGCAAGCCTCCCGCAGCGCCTTCGAGCGCCACCGACGTCGCGGCGCCGTCGCCTCCGAGCGGCAGCTTCACGGGCTGCGCGACGACCTTGCCGGTCTTCGCGATCGTGGCCCACATCGCGCCGTAGCCGCTCGTCGCCGGAGACTCGACGCCCAGCGGCGCCTCCTCGATCCACGCCACGTGCACGCCACCATCGGCCGCCGCTGCGAGCTGCGGCGTGCGCGAATGAGCTGCCGTCGCGAGCAGTCGTTGCTCTTCGACGTCGCGCTGCGCGTCCTTCATGCGAACCGCCGTGATGAAGACGTCGGCCATGCCGTCCTTCGGGCTCTCGCGCGGATCAGCCCACGCCAGCCACACGCGATCGCCGCGGGGCAATGCCACGAGGTCGCTCGCGTCGCCCGGTGCGCTGGTGATGCGCACGCCGTTGCCTCGCGACAGATCGGTGCCGACGCGCGTCGCGTAGACCTCTCCGTTGCCGTCGCGACCGTCGACCCATGCGACGAGCCAGCCGCCGCCAGCCCACGCGATCGCGACGTCGCTCGCGTCACCCTTGATCGTCGTGAGCTGGAGGTCGTTGCCCTTCTTGCCCTTCTTGTCGATCTTCGTGACGTGGACCTCGGGATCGCCGTTGTCGCGCGCCACCCACGCTACGGCGCCGCCGTCCTCGGGCTTCTCGCCGGGCGCGACGGCAACGCCGCCCACGGCGAGCGCTCGCGTCGTGATGATGGACGGCGCGGACACGTTTCCCGCCGCGTCGATCACGCGCGTGGAGAGGATCATCGGTGCGTTGCGCGCGTCGTCGGCCACGCCCTTCGCCTTCGTGCCGGCGGGCTCGGCCTTGACGGCGAGCGTCGCGAGCAGCGTCACGTCGCCGAGGTGCGCGGCGGCGAGATCCACGACGCTCTCGCCGGTCGCGATCGCGCTCACGTCGCTCACCTTCGGCGCATCGGCATCGGCCACCGCGGGCTCAGCGGGCGCCTTCACGTTCACGCGCGTGCGCACCTCCGCAGCACGAACACGCGTCGGAGCCGAGCCGGACGCCGCGAGGGCGAGACACAGGTCGTGATCGCACGCCATACCCCACGCCATCGACGCGGGATCGGTGCCGAACCCGAAGGGCTCACGCTGTACGGGAACGAGATGCGCGTCGGTGCGAATCACCGTAGGGACGATCTCGGCGTCGAGGCAGCGCGGCGACCCGGCATCGCAGTCCTTGATCGGCGCGAGGATGGCAAAGCCGCTCTCGGTGGCCACGAGCTCGGGCGCCGCGCGTCCTACGATCTCGATCGAAGACGGACGCCCTTCGATGCCAAGGCCCGAAGAGATGCGTGCAGAATACAACCGGCGCGCGTCACTGGTGTGGTGAGCGGGAGCTTCCCAGAGCATGGCCGTGCCTGCGGGGCCGGACGCGAGACCGAGGAGCGCAGCGCCGCCGCGCGCTTCCACGACCTTGTGTGCAGCCTCGAGCTTGCCGTCGTCACCGAGCGCGGCGGCGCTCACCGACGGATCCTCGGTGGTGCGATCGGTCCATGCGAAGACGAGCCGATCCGCAGCGTGCACGACCTCGACGTCACCGCTGACCACCGGCGCTGCGACGACCGTGGTCGGCGGCGCCGACGCGTGGCCGTCGGGATCGAGACGCTGGAAGGAGAGCGCGCCGCCCTTCGCTCCCTTCGCGGTGGCGACGGTCGAGATGCCGACGCCCTTCGCGAGCTCGAGGGCATGCCACCCGGAGACGCCGTGCGCGATGCGCGCCGGTACGCCGCGGACCTTGCCTTCGGGATCGAGCGAGGCGGCGAGCACGTTGGCGTCACCGCCGCGCGTCTCCTCGGTCCAGACGACGACCGAGCCGACGTCGGTGGCGATGACGTCGACCCACACCACGTCGTCGCTCGTGCGTGAGAGCTCGACTGCCTTGCCGCGCGGCACGCCGTCGTCGCCGACCACCACGACCCAGAGTGCCTCGCCACGATCGGTGAGCACGGTCCAGGCGAGCGCGACACCCGGCGACGCTCCGCGCGTGGGACGAACCACGAGCATGGTGGTGTCGACGCCGACGTTGGCGATGGTCTTGGCGGCGCCGCGCGGCTCACCGACCGCGGTGAGCGGAATCGCGACGACGCGTCGCGCGCTGCCCTCGGCGGGAGTCACCCACGCGACGACGCTGCCTTGCTTCGGGATGCGCGCGAGGAACGGTCCGATGGTGCGCTCGGGGATCGACCCGAGCAGGTGGCCGACCACGGCCTGCGGCATCGGATTGACGATGGGTCGCTTGGCGCCCAGGTCCTCCGTCACGCCGGTCAGCTTGATCGGTCCGCCACCGCAGGCACCGAGCGTCGCGAGCGCTGCGAGCACGAGCATCGCCACCAGCGCCGCTGCTGCTCCGCGCGAGCGCGGACGGAGCGGCGACGCGGGCGGCGGGCATGTCATTGGACGACATCCTCGTAGCTCTTCGTGATCGAGATGACGCCCGAGTGGCTGCGCGGGAACGCCGCGCTTGCGAGCGCGGCCTGGACGCACTCCGAGAGGGGCGTGTCGGTCTTGCCCTTGGGGAGCGTGGCGCCGAGCAGACGGCCCTCCTGATCGATGCCCATGGAGATGGTGACCCGCTCATGAGGCAGATTCTTCCGCGTGCGGTACTCGGCGACGCACTTCTGCACCGCGGCCGCATTCTTGTCGACGGCGGCACCAATCAATTGCGTGGCTTCGGCGGCGGATCCCGCGAACGGCTTGGGAGGCGGCGCGGCATCGGCCGAGGCGGCCGCGCTCGAGGCGGCGCCGCCGTCGCTTCCTTCCTTCGTGGACGTTGCGCCCGGAGCCCCGGGAGCGCCCGGAACACCGGCACCGCCCGCTCCGCACGCGACGAGGAGCGCCGCCATGACGGCGAAAACGACAGCAGCCTCGGCGACGGAGGCGAGGGAGACGAGCAAGGGTCGAGAGCTCACGGCAACTACCTCCTCGCGACGCGCAGCCGCGTTCGCGGCGGCGTTTCGCGCGGCGAGGCTACCACACGGAGCGGAACCCGACCCCGACCGTCCGGCTCAGGACGTACGAAGCAGACGCGTGATGTGACGGCGCTCCCACTCGAGCGCGCGATCGTATTTCCGGAAGAGCTGCTCGCGTGCGAGGAACTCCGGCGGGTGCAGCACACGTCGCGATGCGAGGCCCTTCGCCGACGCCGCCGCAAGGCTCGCGCCGCGTCCCGCGCTCATGCTGCCGCGGGCGGCCGGGATCATGTGATGGAGCATCTCGTGGTAGACGACGTACGCGACGAAGTAGCGCGGCACCCACTTGCGATCGAGCGCGGGGTGGATGCGGATGATGCGCTCGAGGCTGCTGTAGCTCCCGAGCCGGATGGCCTTGCGCGGACCTTCGCTGCGCCGCGGCTGCTTCTTGCCCCAGGTGATGAGCGCGTGGCACGCCCCGTCGAAGTAGCGCGCGTTCATCTCGTTGAAGATGGCGAGGAGGTCGTGGTGCGATCCCTTCGCGAACAGCGGGATGGCGCGCGGACGGCGGCGGGCGAGGCGGGCGCCGTTCGCTTCGATGTAGTTCCCGACGAGGATGCTCGCGCGCTTGTCCCCGCGCGTGACGTACCGGACGAGCGCGTTGAGCACGCGAGCAGGGGCGTCGAGGAACATGTGGTGGATGCGGGCGTGGAGGACGCCGTGCCGCATCGAATGCGAGATGATCGAGTGCCGGTTGTCCGTGATCGAGAGGATCACGATCTTGCCCGGGCTCGCGGCCTTGAGCTTCCGCTCGAGGGCCTGCCGGGCGCCCTCGTGGATGAAGAGCTGCGGAGCGGCGGTCGGGAAGACCAGCGCGAGCTGGGCGCTCAGCCGATCGGGGATGCGAATCGCAGCGGCCGATGCATACGAGGCTTGAGGGCGAGCGAGCGCGGCGCTCCCGCGGGACCACCTGGGGGCGAGCCAAGCTTCGATGTTCGACCCGGTTCGAGCGCTCATTGGAGTTCGTCTCTCTTGGGGGTAAGGGACAGGGGTTCGACTGTCAAGGAAGGCACTTTTCACATATTATTTCGGGCAGTTGAGTGCGTGGGCAAATGCCCCCGATCCAATGTAGGCATGTGTCGTTTTCCTAAAATAAATGACCCTACGCGGCAGTCCTTGACCCGGGGCAGCCGGCCCCTCACGCAGGGGCGTTCGGGGCAGTTCGCCACGTGTAGACCGCACGGATTTCTGCGCGGGTGATCCGTCCGGTCGACGGGTCGCTGCGCAGCTCGTCAGGAGCGGGTGGTCAGTCGCGCTGCCAGGTCAACGCCTTCGGCTCGAGCACGAACCGAAGCGTGGACCGAAACTCGAGCCCGGCGACGCGGGGGTCAGGGGTCAGCTTCACGCCGACGACCATGCCCTTGCCCATCCCGGCCTCGAGCTCCTTGCCGACGAGCGACATCACCAGCATCGAGAGATCGGGCTCGTGCCCGACGATCATCACGCGCTTGCGGCCTGCACGCACGAGCTCGGCGAGGAGAGCCAGCTTCTCGGTGCCCATCCCGAGCTCCCTGCGGATCTCGATTTCGCCGGTGGCACCGGCCCGCTGGGCCTTTTTGTCCTCGCGCGCGCGCCGCGACAGATTCGTGACCTCTGCGACGATCTCGGCGGTCTCGACCGCGCGAACGAGCGGGCTCGACAGGATCGAGAAGGGCGCCTCGCCCTCCGCTGCAAGTGACTTGGCGACCGCGGCCACGCGCTCTCGCCCCGACGGGGTGAGCGCACGGTCGGCATCGCGTCCGGACGGCGAGTCGTCCTGAGCGGGCCCGTGGCGCATGACGTACAGCTTCATCGGGCGGCGACCTTACCCTATGCCGGCGGCTGACGTAACGGCCCCCAGCAGCTACGCCAGCGTGCCCCAGCTCACTAGTTCGCGGGCTTCGTCGCGGCGCCACGCTTGGTGTCATCCGCTCCGCCGCCGGCGCCGTTCTTCGCCGGAGCTGCCGCGGGGATGCGCACGACGGGCTTGCCGTCCGGAGCGACGTCCGGCTTTGCGTCGGCCTTCGTTGCGGCAGGCGCGGGTGTTTTGGCGTTGCCGTTCGGCCCGTTGGCAGTGCCGTTGTTGCCGTGCGCCGCCGCATCTTCCGCGGTCGCGCCCGCCCCTCCGCGCTTGATGTTGTGCTTCGCGAGGATCTGGCTCTCGAGGCGCTCCATGAGCTCGGGATGCGAGTCGAGGTATGCCTTTGCGTTCTCGCGACCTTGCCCGATGCGCTCGGTGCCGCACGAGAACCACGCGCCGCTCTTCTCGACGAGGCCGAGATCGGTGGCGAGATCGATGATGTCGCCGGAGCGGCTGATGCCCTGCCCGTAGAGGATGTCGAACTCGACCTCGCGAAACGGCGGGGCCATCTTGTTCTTCACGACCTTCACGCGCGTGCGGTTACCGATCGAGACCGGGTCCTTCTTGTCGCTGGTCGCGGCTTCTTTGATCTGGCCGATGCGGCGGATGTCGAGGCGCATCGAGGCGTAGAACTTGAGCGCGTTGCCGCCCGTCGTCGTCTCGGGCGAGCCGAACATGACGCCGATCTTCATGCGGATCTGGTTGATGAAGACGAGCAGGCAGTTCGAGCGCGCCACGGTGCCGGTGAGCTTGCGGAGGGCCTGGCTCATGAGGCGCGCCTGGAGGCCGACGTGGCTGTCGCCCATGTCGCCCTCGATTTCCGCCTTGGGAACGAGCGCTGCGACCGAGTCGACGACGATGATGTCGACCGCGTTGGAGCGGACGAGCATGTCGGCGATCTCGAGCGCCTGCTCGCCGTAGTCCGGCTGCGAGACGAGGAGCTCGTCGGTCTTCACGCCGAGCTTTCGCGCGTAGGCGGGGTCGAGCGCGTGCTCCGCGTCGATGAACGCCGCAACGCCGCCGGCCTTCTGCACCTGCGCGATCGCGTGCAGCGTGAGCGTGGTCTTGCCGCTCGATTCCGGTCCGTAGATCTCGATGATGCGGCCCTTGGGATAGCCGCCGATGCCGAGCGCGATATCGAGGCCGATGGAGCCCGAGGGAATGACGACGACGTCGTCGGCGAGGGACGCGCCCTCCTTGAGGCGCATGATCGCGCCCTTGCCGTATTCCTTCTCGATGCTGGCGAGGGCGAGGTCGATGGCCTTCGAGCGAGTCTTGTCATCCATGAGTGGGCTCCGCGTATGTCCGGCGTCTCCCTGAACATATACTGGTTCTTTGTTCAGGTATCAAGGTTTCACCTAACCCTTATAAACCCGCACTAGTGTCTATTCTGTTCAGTAGGGCGGAACGGTGGCCGCCACGACGGCCAGGTAGCTGCGGTCGTACTTGGCCACGTCGAGCGGCGAGCCTCCCGACGACTCGAGGATCTCCATCGAGCGCGTGTCCACGACGATGTCCCAGGGACGGACCCCGGGGTCGACGCCGATGCTCGCCAGGCGCGTCGCCCGCACGTCGATCGCGGTGGTGAGGTTCGACGTGTGCCGCGTGATCCAATCGTCCACCTCGCCGAGGCTGGGCCCGGCGCCGGGGCTCGCCCCCGCCGTCATCACCTCGAGGTAGACGACGCCTTCCTTCCCGAGCTCGTCCTTCACCTTGACGGTCTCGTCGGTCACGCTCGAGCAGATCGCGCACCACACCGCGGAGACCTCCATGTGGAGCACCTTGTTCCGCGCTTGCTTGGGGTCGAAGTAGTCGGCCATCGAGATCGTCTGGAGCCCGGCCGCGCGATCGCCGTTCACGTAGGCCTGGAACGTGAAGTTGGGGATGCGATCGCCGGGATGGGCTTTGCCCGAGCGCGGCGTGCCGCCGAGGTGATCGGTCGGGTACGCGAGGCCGTCGGGATTGGCGTCGTGGCCGGGAAGCTGCGGATCGACGAAGTCGGGCGGCGTCGTCTTCGCGCTCGAGCAGGCGAGCGCGGGCGTGACGAGCATCACGAGCAGCGGAAGAAGCGAAGCGCGCCGGCGAATCAAGGACATCGACCGCATTTTGGCACTCCACGTCGCTCCGCGCATTAGGATGCGGCGGTGGTCCACCTCGCCGGGCGCGCGGCAAGCGAGCTGCCGGCGTGCTGCCGAGCCTGCGAGCTCTACGAGAGAGAGGCGCAGCACTGCCTCCTGCTCGTGCATCCGACGCCCGAGAATCGCCGGCATCTGCTCACGATGCCGTGCAAGGTCGAGGACCTCCTCGAGCGCCGTTTTCGCTCGCACGGGCCCGACGTCGCGCGCGATGCGCTGGTGAGCTGGCTCGATCCTGCGTGGGATCCCGCGACGCTTCGCGCGTCCTATGGCAACGCCCCGCTCGACGCGCGTCTCTGGCTCA
>JAXDMI010000662.1:0-8257 GCA_034666145.1 Myxococcales bacterium
CGCCACCTTCCGTCGACGCTTCGAGCGCTCCGCCCTCGGCGCTCGAGGCGCTCTCTCGACCCGCCTCGGCCGCACCGCCGTCATCGCCGCCCTCGATGCCGCCATCTTGTCCGTGAGAACCAATGCCGGCACCGTCCGGACAACCCGCAAGAAGCGAGGCGAGAACACCGATGAACCCGAGAACCCAGCCCGCGCGCAGCGTCGACATGCATCTCCTTGAGCAAGGCACGTGCCTCGGTGTGCCGAGCCAATCGAAGGCCCGGAGCAAGCCCGGATTCGAGCCGCGGCGGTCCGAGGCGCGGCTGCTGCATGCGCCCGGGCCGGATCGCTTCGCTGGACAGTGTCGTGAGACGGCTTCGCCCGAGCGTGCTGAACGTGCTCTGGCTTCGGACAATCGACGGAATGTTCCTCGCGTTGCGGTTCCCGCATCGGTGCGAGCGGTGCACAATGCGCGCATGCGAAGCACGCCCGGGCTGATGACGAGAGCGCTCGTCGTCGTGACGATGTTCGCCGCGACGGTGATCGCCTCGGGATGCTCGACGTTCGGCGCGGTGTATCCGCCGCGTCCGCCGGGAACGCCCGGAGCGCCGGTCGCCGACCCGAGCCCGTCGCGTGTCGTCGCGCACATCACCGTCACGAGCGGCGGCCTGCGCAGCGCCATGGATGATGCGATCCCGCGCAAAGGCGACGGCGCCTTCACGCTGCTCCGCTCGCAGCGCAAGTACACGTGGGAGCGCACGCCGGCTGAGATCTCGTTCTCGCAAGGACGCGTGGTCCTCGACACGAAGGTGCGCGCGGTCGTCGACATGCCGATCGGCAGCCTGGAGTTCCCGCTCGACGTGCACGTCGTCGCGGAGCCGGTGCTGAGCACCGAGTACAAGGTGAAGCTGCAGTCGACGGAGGTGAAGGTGCTGTCCTCCGACCGGCGTTTGAAGGTCGCCGATCACGTCGCGGGCGTGTTCGATTCGATCTCGGCGGAGCTGCTCGCGAAGCTGAAGGAGTTCTCGTACGACGTGCGGCCGTCGCTCGAAGAGGCGTATGCGCGCGTGTCGAAGCCCGTCGACCTGCCGATCGGCGACGCGCACGCCTGCGCGACGTTGAAGGTGCTCGGCATCGAAGCGGGGCCGACGGTGGTGGCCGATGGGCTCGAGAAGGATCTCGCACTGGTGGTCGCGCCGGAGGTGACGATGCCGTGTGCGTCGGCAGAGCCGCTGCCGCTGCCGCCGTTCGCGAACGTGACGAACGTGCAGTCGGGCCCGTTCACCGTGGTGGTGCCGATCGCTGCGCGCTACGACGAGCTGCAGAAGGCGATGGGCATGCTCTTCACCGACGGGAAGTACTTCTTCTCGAAGGAGTACCCGGGTCTCTATCTCGAAAACCCCGAGATTTACGAGTCGCAAGGGCAGATCGTGCTGAAGGTCCACATCAAGGGCCCGGTGCACAAGTTCGGCCTCGACGTGGATCTCGACGGCGATCTCTTCCTCAGCGGCCACGTGAGCGTGATCGACAACGAGGTGCAGATCCCCGACCTCGAGCCGACCATCGAGACGACGAACTTCTTCCTGTCGCTCAAGGCGCTCACCGACGGCACCAACATCCGCAATCAAGCACGCTCGGCCATGCGGCTCGATCTCAGCGAGCGGCTGAAGGCCGTGCGCGAGAAGCTCTCGAGCGATCTCACGTTCGGCGGACCGGCCGCGTGCTTCCGTGGGAACGTCGACAAGATCGAGGTGACGTCGGCACATGCGCACGGGAGCTACCTGCGCGTGTACGTGGCGGTGACGGCGCGGGCGGCGGCGACGTTGCCGTGCCCGGCGGAGCGCGGGGAGTAGTCGGGAGCGGGAGCGGCGACGATTTGGCGTCGGATCGTTTGCGTCGCGCATCCTTTCCGGCCGATGAGTCGTCTTCCACTTGTGAGCCGCTTTTCTGGCGGTCGCAGGAGAGCTCGTCATGGAAAGCCTGGAAAATCAGCGAATCGTCGTCACCGGTGGGAGCCGTGGGATCGGGCTCGGGATCGTCGAGGCGCTCGTGGCGCGGAAGGCTCAGGTCACCGTCGTGGCCCGTGATGCGGAGCGGCTCGATGCGCTGAAGCGCCGCCTCGGCGTCGCCGTCATCGCCGCCGATGTCGCGGAGCGCGCGACCGCCACCGCAGTCCTTCGCGACGTTCGCCCCAACGTGCTCGTCCTCAACGCCGGCGCGACCGCCGTGATGGCCCCCATTCACGAACAGAGCTGGGAGGACTTCAGCGCGGTCTGGAACAACGATGTGAAGGCCGGCCTTCACTGGATCCAGGAAGCGATCCGGTTGCCCTTGCCGCGAGACAGCCGCGTGCTCGTGACCTCCAGCGGTGCCGCTGTCGCCGGCTCTCCGCTCTCGGGTGGTTACGCCGGCGCGAAGCGCATGCTCTGGCTCATGGCCAAGTACGCGAACGGAGTGTCCGCCGAGCTCGACCTTGGGATTCACTTCCAGGCCCTCGTGCAGATGCAGATCGTCGGCGACACCGGCAACGGCAACGTCGCGGCAGCGGCCTACGCCCGGAAGAAGGGCGTCTCCATCGAGTCGTTCCTCGCCGGCTTCGGCGCGCCGCTTCCGCCGCGACAGGTCGGCGAGCACGTCGCCACCATCCTCACCGATCCTCGCTACGAGAACGCTCCCGCGCTCGGCTTGAAGGGCGACACCGGAATCACGCCGCTCGACGGCTGACGCCGTTCAGCTGCGCTCGGCTGCGCTCGGCTCTCAGTTGGCGACGGCGAAGAACGCCGTCGCAGCCGCGGCGATCGCAACGCTGTAGACGATGACGCGCATGCCGGAACGGCGCTGCGCCGAGAGCTCGGCGCGATCCGCCACCTTCTCGACGCCGTCCTCGGACATGCGGCGACCCGCGATCGCGGTGAAGCCGCAGACGCGATGGAACGCCGCGAGGAGGCCGTACACAGCGAAGAAGAACGGCACGAACGCGATCGCGCGATAAGCCGGCGATGCACCGCTCTTCACCAGGAGCAGCGCGACGACCAGCGCACCGGCGAGCGCAACGAGGCCGCCGCGCAATTGCCGCTCCTGCGCCTTCGAATCGAGATTCCCTCTCTGCGCGACCGCCGCCATGGCTACCATCGTAGCTCCGAATTCGACCATGGCCCGCTGGATCGCCCGTTTTTTCGACCTTCGCGAGGGGGAAGCTCGTCCGGTAGTCCAGTCGTTCCTCGTCCTCTTCCTCCTGATCGGGGCGCACACCACGCTCGAGACGGCGCGCGACGCGCTCTTCCTCACGAAGCTTCCGCCCAAGGAGCTCAACCTCGTCTACATCGCGCTCGCCGGTCTCTCCTTCGTGGTGGCTGCGCTCAGCACGCGCCTCGCGCTGCGCTTCGGCCGGCGTAACGCGCTCATCGGAACGCTCGGCGTCGCCGCCGTCACGACCGTGCTCCTCCACAGCATGACGCCGACGCCTCGCGTCGTCATGGCGCTCTACGTCTTCAGTGGGCTGGTGGGCGCCGTCCTCTCTCCGCAGTTCTGGCTCCTCGCGGCGCAGATGTTCACGTCGGCGCAGGGCCGCCGGCTCTTCGGACCCATCGCGTCGGGCGGTGTGGTCGGTGGCGTGGTGGGCGCCGGCACCGCTGCGGTTCTCCTCACGTATCATTCCGTGGCGTCGCTCCTGCTCGTGGCGGCGTTCGCGTTCATCGGCACCGCGCTCCTGCTCACGACGCTGGCGCTGCCGGGCGACGACGACGAGCTCTCGACGCGCTTCGATCTCGCGGACAAAGCGCCCGCCGCGGCGCCGTCGCTCGCGCTCTCGCAGCAGCCCTTCGTGTGGCGCGTCGCGCTCCTCGTCGGGCTGTCGACCGCGGCAGTGTTGACCGTCGACTTCCTCTTCAAGTCGACGGCTGCGGCGAGCATCCCGCCCGCGCGGCTCGGTGAGTTCTTCGCTCGCTACTACGCGGTGATGAACGGCGTGTCGCTCGTCGTGCAGCTCCTCGTCGCCGGACGCATCGTGCGAAGGCTCGGCGTCGCCGGCGCAACGGGCGTCATGCCGTCGCTGCTGGTGCTCGGCGGCATCGCTTCGTTCTTGACCGGCGGAGCGCTCTTGCCCGTCCTCGCGATGCGCATGGTCGACGGCGGCCTGCGGTATTCGCTGAACCGCGTCGCTACGGAGCTCCTCTACCTCCCGATGCCGACGAAGGTGCGCGAGCGAGCGAAGGGGCTCATCGACACCGTCCTCTCACGCTCCGTGCAGGCCGTCACCGCTGCGGTGCTCTTCGGGCTCGGTAGCGCCGGCCTTCTCTCTCCGCGGGCGCTCGCGGGGATCGTCTTCGCGCTCTGCCTCTCGTGGACGGCGGTCGCCGGAAGCCTGCGCCGGCCTTATCTCGATCTCTTCCGCCGCGCGCTCTCCCGCGGCACGCTGGACCTCGGCGTCGAGAACACCGAGATCGACGTCAACGCCGCCGAGGCGCTCGTCGAGGCGATGGCGAGCCCCGAGCCCGTGGTCGTCATCGCGGCGCTCGACGTGCTCGAGCAGCGCAATCGCGGCAAGTTGATTCCGGCGCTCATTCTCTATCACGACGCGGAGTCGGTCCTGTACCGCGCGCTCGACATCTTCGGTACGTCAGACCGGTCGGACTGGGTCCCGCTCGGCGAACGCCTCCTCTCTCACCCGAGCGAAGGGATACGCATCGCCGCCGTACGTGCGCTCGCCAAGCACGGTGTTGCGTCGGCACTCGTCCGCACCACCAACGACGCGAGCGCCACGGTGCAGGCTTACGCTGCGTTCCATCTCGCCCTCGCCGACGAGGATCAGGACCTCGTCACCCACCCGCGCCTCGCGCCGATACTCGGGGAGCGCGGCGAGGCCGGCGATGCCAAGCGAGCGGTCCTCCTCGTCGCCATCGCTGACGCGGCGGATCCGCGTGCGACCTCGCTCGTCCTCGCCATCGCGCACAGTCCGAAGTTCACGCACTCCGAGAAGAACATGACGCTGCTGGCGCGCGCGATGAAGGCGCTGCACGATCCTCGCTACATCCCGTTCTGCGTCGCGCTGCTCGCCAAGCGTCCTGCGCGCGAAGCGATCCGCCAGGCTCTCGTCGCGATGGGCGACGAGGCGCTCGCAGCGCTCGAAGCCGCGGCGACCGATCCAGCTACCGAGCGCCGCGTGCGCACGCACGTCCCGCGAACCATCGCGGATTTTCGAACGCAGCGCGCATACGACTTCTTGATGACGCGCCTCCATGAAGAGCGTGACGGCTTGGTTCGCTACAAGGTGCTGCGCGGTCTCGGGCACGTCGTCGCGTCGTCGGACGTGAAGGTCGATCGCCGCCGGGTCGAGAAGGAGGCGCGCCGCAACCTCGTCGAGTATCTCCGGCTCACCGCGTTGCGCGTCGCCATGGAATCGGAAAGTGCCGCGAATCAAGGGCCGGAGGACCATTCGCCGCTCGAGCAGCTCCTCGTCATCCTGCTCACCGACAAGCAGGCGCAGGCGCTGGAACGTGCGTTCCGCCTCCTCAAGATCGCGCACCGTCGCGAGGACATCCATCGCGTGCATACCGCAGCGAGGTCGAACGACCGCCGAGCGCGCTCCAACGCCGGCGAATTCCTCGACACCCTCCTCTCCGGCGCGGGGCAACGCGAGCTGCGCGAGCTCTTTCGCCTCGTGGTCGACGACCTCGAGCCGGTCGTCCGCGTTCGACGCGCCGCCCCGTGGCTCGGTTCGTATCCGAACGATCGCAAGAGCGCTCTCGCTGCGCTCAGAGAGGATCGCGACCTCGGGCTCGCTCTGCTCTCGCGCTACCAGCTCGATCTGCCGCTCGAGGCGGTGGCCTCATGATGGCCATGACGGAAGGCGAACGCTCGGCACGCCTCGTTCGCGAGATCTTCCTTGCCGGCTTCATGTCGGGCCTCCCGGCCGAGAACGTGGCGTGGGCGACCCATCGTCTCGCGCGCAACATGGCGGACGTCCACCTGAAGGCGGGCGACGTGCTCTATCGCCAGGGCGATTCGACGACGAGCCACTACTTCGTCGTGTACGGCGAGATCCTCCTCGTTGCCGAAGGCGTTCCACCGTGGAAGTTCGGCGAGCGATCGCTGATCGGGACCATCGATCTCACGCTCGATCGCCCGCGGTCCCGGACTGCCACGGCCACGCGAGACACGCATCTGCTCAGCATGCCCGGCAGCGATTGGCTCGACATGCTCGAGGACAACTTCGAGCTCATGCTGCGCGGCGTGGAGGGCCTCGCGCAGGGCGTTCACGCGCTGCGCGTCGGCGTCGGCGGGGGCGTTGCCGTGCCCGAACCGCCGACGCATCCGGCCGCGCAGCTGGTGCTCACGCAGCTCCCGGCCAACGGCGAGCTCGGGCTGGCCGAGCGCGTGCTCCTGTTGCGCGGCGTGACTCTGTTCTCGAAGGCCGAGGTGCAGGCGCTCCTCGATCTCGCAGCGCATGCCGTGGAGGTCGACTTCGACGCGGGCAAGACCATCGTCGGGCCGGGCGAGCCCAACGAAGCGATGTTCGTGACGTTGAGCGGCGCGGTGTCCGCCTCGACGTCGCCGGCCGTGCCCGAGGAGACGTTCGGGCCCGGCACGCTCGTCTTCGGCTCACGCGCGGCGACGTCGAAGGACCTCGGCTTCGAGGCGCACGCGACGACGAAGACGCGGCTGCTGCGCATCATGCGCGAGGACTACTTCGACGCGATGGAGGAGCACTTCGCGCTCGCACGCTCGTCGATGAAGGCGCTCGCCGCAGAGCGCGAGGCGCTCGCGAACGAAACGGCACTGCGAGCGCGGGCGCTTTCGGCGGATGCGCCGCCCGGGTGACGGTCAGGCCGCGGCAAAGGGCGCGACTGGAGGCGACGAGATGAGCGGGAAGGCCACCGCGCAGAGCAAGCGAGCGAGCTCGATGATGCCGCAGGTCTTCATGACGTAACGCTCGCCCAGCATGGTGGCGAAGGCATCGTCTGCGTCAGGCACGCCGCCGGTGATGATCACGAACCGCGCGGCCATCGCCCTCGATCGATGCAGGAGCTCTTCGTAGATGGCATGTCCCGACGTGCCGGGCAGATGAAGATCGCAGAGGATGGCGTCGAAGACCGCGCCGTGGTCGATCATGGCGAAGGCCTCTTCGCCATCGCCGACACTGTCGACGTAGAAGTGTCGGCCGAGCGTACGGGTGAACACGCGTCGGATCTGCGCGTCGTCATCGATGACAAGCAATCGAGGAAGCACCATGTCCACCGCTCATGCGAACGGCGAGCCGCGACGCGGCGCGCATCGTGACGAGCGCAAGCTGCGGAGCTTGCTCCCTATATTCCTTCGCGTGACAGACGTGTCACAAACCAGGGGTTGGCGTTCAGCGCACGACCGCCTCACAACGGCCGTGCGTGGCCAAACCGCGCAGGTGGGTGCATCTTGCAAGCAAGTTGCCGGCCTTGCGCCCGGAGCACATGGGTCTGATAACCTGCGTGGGTGCCTAGTCGGGCAGACGTCGTCCTCGTGACCCGCGGAGCTGCGACGGCAGCGCTAGCGCTCTCTGTCGTCGCCTCCTGCACGAGCTTCACGAGCGCAGCGGACCCTGCGCCGGACGGCGGCGCGATGGGAGACGACGCGAGTCACGCAGACGCTGCGGAGGCGACCGATCTCGGGCCGGATGCTTCGTCGATTGGCGTCGACGTCGCTGTCGATGCTGCGACGGACGCCAGGAAATCTTAGTGCGCCGGCGAAGCGACGTGCGTTCGGTACGTGTTCGTCACGAGCGCACTCTATGCGGGCGAGGACATCGGCGCCGCGATCGGCGCCGACGGCAGGTGCAACTCGGATGGCGCTCTGAACGGTGTGCACCCGGCGCTCGCCGGCCGCACGTGGCAGTCGTGGATCAGCGACGACGTCGCAAACACCACCGCGAGCGCGCGCTTGACGCACGGCACGATGGCCTATCGCCTCGCCGACGGCACGCTGATCGCCAACGATTGGACGCAGCTGACGAGCGGCTCGCTGGCCCACGCCATCGATCTCGACGAAACCGGCAAGACCGTCGGGCTGGACTACGTTTGGACGGGAACCCAGGCCTTCGGCCTGGCGACGACCCAGACGTGCACGAACTGGTCGATCAACGGGCTCACCAATCGCGGGTCCGTCGGACTCGCGAGCGCCAGCGACAGCTCGTGGACCAACGCGGGTGCCGTGTTCTGTGGAGACGGTCATCGACTCTACTGCTTCGAGAAGTGACCGACTCTAAATGGCGGAGCACGATTCTCGTCCCGAGAATCGTACTCGGCCA
>JAXDMI010000663.1:0-2802 GCA_034666145.1 Myxococcales bacterium
CGTGCTCGCTGTCTCAAGGCACGCGGCGCGTCTCGCCGTTCGATCGGATCTCGACGATGACGCCGCCGGCGAGCGCAGCGCGCAGCACGCCGTCGTTCGTCCGCGAGAGCGCGATGCGCTCCTGACCCGGCGCGATGCGACGAAGCGCGCCGAGATCGACCGGCGCGGGCCACAGCGGCTGCGCGCTCGCGTCGTAACGAAACGCCACCGCGTGATCGACGTCGCGATCGACCCCCGGTGACTGCGAGTACTGCACGAGCACGAAGCTCGACGGCGAGTCCGACGCGAGCGTGACCGGCGCGATGGTGCGGAACCGCGCGCCGAGGACGCGACCCGGACCCCAGGCGGCGCTGCCGTTCTCGGTGACGAGCTGCACGCGAGTCTCGGCGCCCGCCGCGAGCGCGACGAGCCATCCATGCTGCGGCCAGTAGAGGAGCGAGATGGCATCGCAGGCCTTCGTGTCGAGCACCTGGAAGTCGGCGAAGGGCGAGCCGTCTTCGTCCCACAAGCGCAGCGCCACCGTCGACGTCGGCGGATCGCAGACCGCCATCGCGAAGCGACCATGCGGTCCCGCGGCCACGGCGAGCGGACCGATCGGCGGCTTGATGCCGGCGACGGGACGCGGCTTCGACCAGAGCAGCGCGCCGTGATCGTCGACGATGAACAGCATCGGATTCTCGAGCGTGCCGTCCTTGCGCTCCGACGCGGCGACGATGGCGCGACGGCGATCGGCGCCGAGATCCGTCGCCTGCACGGCGAGCGCGGCGGGGATCGCACCGCCGTGCTGCTTACGCAGCGCCTCGGCATTCGCGGCGAGGATCGGGTCGCCTTCGATGTGCGTGACGACGGAGCGACGTGCTTCGAGGCCCGAGCCCGGCGCACCGGAGACGTCACGACGACGCGCGCTCGGTGCCGCGCTCGCGACCTCGGTCGCCGCTGAGGACGGCTCGGGCGCCGGCGCCGATGACGCTGCGGATGCCGGCTCGGGCGATGCAGCGTTCGACGCGTCGGTGCCCGCGTCGGCCGTCGAGCCCGATCGCGAGCACCCCACCACCGCCGCGGACGACACGAGCCCGAGCACGAGCACGACGGACGCGAGCGCGATCGACCTCATGGCGTGAGCATCAGCCCCTTCGACGCGGCCCGCTGCATCGTTCCGTCACCCAGCGGCTGCGGCTTCTCGTAACCCGTTGCGAAGATCGTGGCGGTCGCGCCGGGCACGAGCCCCCACGCCGCTCTCCATCCCGGAACCACCGAGAGGTCCGGCGTCGTGTCGACGATCTCCGGTGATGACCCCACGTAGATGACGTCGTAGGTCGAACGGATGGTGTGCGGCGAGCGGCGATTCGACGACGCCTGCGCCACCACCTCGTGGCGCTCGGCATTGGCGAGCGCCGGAAATCGCGTCTCGAAGAGCACCTGCGGTGACGTCGCGATCACCGTGACGGTAGGCAGCGGAGGCTCGCCCAGGAACGTGAGATCCAGATCGATCGCCTGATGGAGGTCGACGGTGATGGTGCGCGAGCCCGTCCGCCGGTCCTGCTCGGCACCGAGCTCACCATGATAACGATCGCTCGCGATCTGGAGAGCGTCCGGCACGGTGGAGTACGCGAGCGTCACGTCGGGCTGACCGTCCGGCACGTTCTGCGGCCCGACGTCGATCCCGAACGGCCCGCCCGCGGCGTAGAAGAGGGACGGCGTGACTGTGTCGCCCGTGATCAATCCACGCAGCCGCATCGAGCGCGTTCCGGGCGTGAACGAGTCCGCGCCCTTGACGTCGACGTCGACCACCTCGTCGGCCGTCACCACGTGCCCACGTCGCATCACGAAGCGGGTGAGCGCGAGGGCCGGATCGTCGCGCACGCCGAACGCGACGTCCCACGTGCCGGGCTCGATCCCGACGATCTCGTAGGTGCCGGTCGTGCCCGTGACCGGGATGGCATCGCCGCGCGAATCGCGCGCATAGCCAAAATCCAGCCATTGCGTGGCCGGCGGCAGGTTGCGCAGCGTGCCCGTGAACGCGAACTGCGCGGGCGGCGGAGGCGGCGTGCATCCGTCGTCGAGCGTCACCGTCACGTCGGGTGTCGCGTTGGTCCGATGATGCACGTACACCGTGCTGAGCGTGTCGTCGTCGGACGCGCAGACCAGCGCGATGGTCCATCGCGCAACGGCGATCGGAAACGTGTACGTGCCCACCGCGGCGGGTGAGAGTGCGTGCCAGTCGCCTTCGTCGAGTCGGTACGCCGCCCACGTCGCGCTCGCCTTCGCCGCGGGCGCGGTGGTGAGCGCGGGCGCGAGCGAGGTCACCGTGATCATGGGAGCTGCGGGCCCCGCCTCGCTCGATGCCTCCGTCGCAGCATCACCGCCGTGTGCGAGCGTGGCGCTGAGATCCGTGTCGCGATCGCATGCCGCCACGACGAGGGCGGCTGCGCATGGAAACGACGCGCTCACGGCGAACGTGAGGAGCGATTGGACGACAGCACGAGGCGCCACGTACGCATCCTATCCTCAACGACGACGGCCGGGTCAGGGCTCTACGTCGAGCACGACGCGCATGCGCGCTGCGCCGGCGCGAACGCGGGCGATCGCCTCGTTGGCGCGCGCGAGCGGCAGGTGCTCGACCATGGGAGCGATGCCTTCGCGAGCTGCGAGTGCGAGCATCCGTCGCATCGTGCCCGGGCTACCGATGACGCTGCCGGTGATCTTCTTCTGCTCGTCCATCAGCGGATCCGCGGAGATCTCGAGCGGCGCCCCAGGAACGCCGACGAGGCACAGCGTGCCTTCGAGATCGAGCACGCGCAT
>JAXDMI010000664.1:0-7152 GCA_034666145.1 Myxococcales bacterium
CTCGGCTACGCCGATCAGGCCCACTTCGGACGCGACTTCAAGCGCACGGTCGGGCAAACCCCGCGCGCCTTCGGGCGAGCGCGCGCGTAGTACGCCGCCTCGAGCCTCGTCATTGGTTCCGGACGACGATCGCTCCCGGGGGAACACTCGCCCAGCGGACGGGAGTGGGTATTGCGAGCTCGCGGGGCTGATCGTCGAGCGGCGCGTCGGCGCGCTCGGCAACCGGCGTATCCTCGGCGGCATCGGAGGATCACCATGAACGCGTCGCTCGAAGAGATCCCGCTGAAGACGGTGGACGGTGCACCCTCGAAGCTCGGTGCCTATGCCGGCAAGGTGCGGCTCGTCGTCAATCGCGTCGAAGTGCGGGCTGACCCCGCAGTACGAAGCGCTCGAGGCGCTCTACAAGAAGTACCGCGCGCGCGGCTTCGAAGTGCTCGCGTTCCCCGCGAACGAGTTCGGCGCTCAGGAGCCGGGCAGCGAAGCAGAGATCAAGGAGTTCTGCTCGACGACGTACGACGTCACGTTCCCGCTCTTCGCGAAGATCGTCGTGAAGGGGGCCGGCCAGCATCCGCTCTACACCGAGCTCACGCGCGTGCGTCCCGAAGCAAGCAAGCTGCCTGGCAGCGACTTTCGCGAGAAGCTCGTCGGCTATGGAGTCGATCCCGGCGGTCCGTCGGAGATCCTCTGGAACTTCGAAAAATTTCTCGTCGATCGCGACGGCAAGGTAGTGGAGCGCTTCGCTCCGGACGTCCCGCCGGACGCGGACATCGTGATCGCGGCGATCGAGCGCGAGCTGGCGCGCGAGCGCTGTTCAACGCCGAACGGCGCGCATGACCGAGCCGTCGCCGGCGTTGAGCCAGTAGATCCCCGAGGAGGTCGCGGCGATCGCCGACGGGCCCGCCTGGTTCGCCGCGAGGTCGCGCGCCACGCCGTCGGTCTTCCGGATCTGGACGATGCGCCCGCTCGTCGGCGTCAAGCCTGCTGCCGACACGTAGAACGCCGCGTCGTCCGCCGCGAGCCGGCGCGCGCCGATCAGGCCGCTCGCGAGCACGTGCGGAGCGCCGCCCGCGATGGGATGAGCGACGAGGTTCCCGGTGATGGTCAGCGCGTAGAGCGTCGTCGCGTCAGCGAGCATGTCGGCGACGTCGTCCTCCTGGACGAACAGGCCCGCGGAGCCTCCGAGCGGCACGCGCTGGATCGTCCTCGGCATGGACGCCACGTAGTAGAAGACCGCGGTGCCGTCGAACGCCAGCGCGGACGGGAGCGCGTCTCCGAGCTTCTGCAGCGTCGAGAACTGCCGGTCCACCGAGAACCGCACGATCCTGTCGTCGCTCGAGCTCGCGCCGTCGACGGAGAGGATCAGCGAGTCGGCAGTGACGACCCGCGCGATGGTGCAGTAGTCGAGCTCCTGGCGCACGCCCGTCCCGTCCGGCGCGTACGAATAGAGGCCGGAGCTCGCGATTGGCTGGACGGACGAGGCGACGTAGACGCGCCCATTGAACACCGTGACCTCGCCGGGCGTCGGCGGTCGGTCGACAGCCATCGTGACGGCCGCGTTCGTGCTCGTCTTCGGAGCGCGCCAGAGCAGCCCGGTCGACGAGTTCGTCCAGTACACGTTGGTATCGTCCACCGCGATGCCCGTAACACCAGGCGCATCGTGCGCGAGGGCGTCGGCAGGAGCGAAGTCGCCCGTGTTGCCGGCGGTGCCGGCTCCGCCTTCGTTCGCGACGTCGCCTCCACCGAGCTCGGAGACGGAGGTGAAGAGCAGGCACCCGCCGGTCGTCAACGCCGCTATGCACGCGGCCGCCGCCTTCACGATGTTCGCCCTCATAGCGCGCCGCTCAGCATCGCCATACCGCCGCCTCCCGTGGGGAGATACCCGACGTGGACCTCGCGCTTGGGCGTGCGCAGGATGAACCACGTCGCGAGACCCAGACCGATGACGCCGACGCCGAGCGAGACGTCCGCCGCGATGCGCTTGGCCTGCGGGTAAGCGATCTGCTCGTCCGTGCAGCGCGGCGCACACGCCGTCGTCAGGTAAGCGATGTCGCTTCGCGCCTTCAGACCGAAGTAGATGAAACCGGCGACGCCTGTGATGCCGACGCCGCCCGCCACCCACGCCTCGGGCGGGATGCTTCGGGACGGGCCCGCCACGACGGCAGGGCCGGGGACGACTACCGGCACGGCGGCGACGGCCGGCGTGCTCGGCGGCGCGGCCTCCGGCTCGTCGTCGAGCGTCAGGTCGACGACGCGCGCGTGCTCGCGCTCGACGGCCAGCACGGCTTGTTCGGCAGGTCTCGCCCCTGGCGCCACCGCGCGGAGGACGTGGCGGCCGGGGTCGATGGAGATGGTCCCGCCCGTGAGCTCGACGGGCTTGCCGTCGAGCGTGACCGACGCATCGAAACGATCTCTTCCTCGCGTCCGCACGCGAACGACGACCGACGGCGTGCGCGCCTTGAGGTCGGCGACGAGCTCCGCGCAATCGCGCTGGAGCACCGCCGGGCACTCCGGACGAGAGCACGTGATCGCCATCGTCGTGGCGGCGACGAACGAGCGTTCGTCGCGAAGCTGCTGCGCGTGCTCGGCTGCGTCGACGCACTCCTGCCGGACGTTCCCGGCGTGTGCTCGGGATGCGAGGGTCAGGAGGAAGCTCACCGTGACCCCCGAGACCAAGCGACGCAAGCCATCACTCTACGACGGTCGGTTAGAGATCCTCTGCAACTTCGAAAATTTATTGTCGAGCCACCGCGATGGTCCTGCTTGCGCCCGTGCTCTCGAGACAGGCGAGCACGATCGCTTCGAGCTCGGCCGGGATCGTCATCCCTCGCGCCGAGAGCGGCTCCGGTGCTTGATGAGATGCTGACTGCAGACTTCAACGACCGACTTTCCGTCGAACACGGCGCTCCCTGCGAGCAGGAAGTACGCGACCGCTCCGAGCGCATGGATCTCGGTGCGGGCGTAGGCCGAGTCCGGCTCGAGGATCGACTCAGGAGCCATGTACTGCGGCGTGCCGGTCAGCAGCCCGGGCGGCAGGGCTGCGGAACGCGCGGCTCACCATCGAGTAGTTCCCGAGATCGTCGTGTGCCCAGAAGTCGGGCGTCGCACCGAAGCTCGCCACACGGTTCATTCGTGGCTGGATCGCACATGCGTTGGTCATCTGACGGACGCGTTTCGTCGAACCGATACGAACAGTCTCACTCCTCGCTGCGGATCGGGACGAATGAGAACGTCACGCCCGGTCGTCTTCCCGCATGCACGGCGGGAGGACGACGACCGCTTGACCTAGAGGTCAGCCTCCAAGCGCGTAGGCTTCAAGAAACCTAAGGCCCTCTCGTACGGCAGGGTCGGCGTTAACGACGTGGATTGGAACTCGTCTTGCCCAAGCGAGGCGTATCGACTCATACAGCAGCGCATGGAGCCAGCTCTGCGTACACAAGTCGATGCCGTGGAAGTCCAGCTCGACGGCCTGCCTCGCGACGATCGCAGGCTCGATATCTCTCGCCGCCGTCACAAGCGCATCCGGCGTGCTCTCCTTGATCGTGCGCAGGCTCAGGCGCCGGGCGCCATCCGGTCCGGGCTCGAACGAGATCCAGCGATCCGAGACACGCTTCGGCGTGCGGGCGCGTGACTTCTCCAGAATCGTCTTCATCAGAGCTGGGTAGTCTTGGACTGCGTCGGTCGGAATCTCGAAAGCCACGAGCGTCCCCGGGTAACCCGTACCCGCAGGCTGGAGAAAACGCGGATGGCCCTGACTACCAGAGGGTTCATTCTGGACGACGAGTGCTGCGCCCGTCGTTGCAATCAGAAGGCTTCCCCCGGTTTGGCGAGCCATCTCGCTGATCACGTACAGCCCCAGCCCGGCATTCTCGAAACTGCCGGTGAGTCCCTCCTCGAAGGTGCCAGAGATGTGAGGGAGCAGCGCTCGCTCCACCGCCTGCCGATAGTCAGTGAGGTGCGGGTGTTTGCGCTGAAGGTGCCGCGGAATGCCGATCCCCGCGTCAGCAACCGCAAGTTGAATCATCGGCCGCTTGCGGTGCTGGAGCGGACCCATCGCCTGGGCTGCGACGACGGCGCCGAGTTCGTCCCCGCTGTGCTGGATGACGTTCCGCAGGAGTTCGACAAGTACGTGCCTCACGGCAAGGCGTATGGCAGCCCCTTCGGAGCTAGTGATCACGAGCGATGCCATTTTTTCCGCAGCAGGCTCGATCTCACGCGACGTCCGAATGCGAGTTAATCGGACGGTGCGCTCAGGTTCGTGAAGCGCTGATTGGCTGCCCCCGCCGAGTTCGTTCAGACCGAGCGCATGGGCGAATCGTGCGACGCCGCTATCGCCGTCCGCGAGAGGCGGTCGGCGACCCCTCTCTGCGAGTCGCAACGCACCGAGTGCGACAATGGCCCAGACATCGATGTGCCGCAGCGTATCCAGCTCGAGCGGAGGAACGCGTTCCCAATCGGCGGAGGTCCACGCCAGGAACTGTTCCGGGTGCGCGAAGTCAATCGCATCGTGAGGGGCGCTGTCGACGACGGCTGGCGCTAGAGGCGCACGGAATGACGGGGCAGCGGGAGGGATTCTGTTTGCTCTTGCCGCTCGCTCGGACTCGAGGCGCGCGTCGAATCGCTCGGCCAGCACGTTGGCCGCCTCGCGATGGTCCGGCTGAGAGCAGTAGTGCCGCAAGCGGGTCCTGGTGAACGTCACGTCCACCGACTCCAGCGCGCGGAGTGCCCCCTCGACGTCGCCGGCTCGAACGAGCTCGAGGGCATGAAGGACTTTCTTCTTCGTCACGGCGCAATCCTACCGCGCGTCGCCTCGCACACGCGAGCAACGAGAGCGCGAGCATCGAGGCAGGAGCACGCTGACGTCGAGACAGCAGAGCGGACGGCGATCGTGCAGGTGCTGCCCGGCGTCATCGAGGAAGAGAGGTGCCTCGCTGTCGTCTACCCAGAGCGCGAATTTCTCCCGCCCCATGGTTCATCGAGTTCCTGCTGGAATGGGCTCAGACGATCCGGCAGGCGTCGTCGAAGTCGAGGCGCGGGTTGCGCGGGTGGAGCCTCGCCGGATCGCCGTAGCCGAGATTAACGAGCAGCGTGGACTTCCAGTGGCCGTCGGCAAGGAAGCAAGGAAGATCGCGTCGAACCTCGCGCGATCGATGCCGCCCGTCGGACCGCAATCGAGACCGAGCGCGCGCCGCGAGGATGAGATAACCCGCCTGCAGGGTCGCGCTCTGAGCGGCCTGCCGCTCTCGCGGGCTCTCCGGGGGTTGCGCGGCGAGCTTGTTCTTCATGTCCGGGCGCGCCGGAAAGAGCTTGTGCATCTGCTCCCAGAAGACGGTGTCGTAGGCGATGATCGCCGTCACCCGGCGCGGCCATGGTCTTGTCGACGTTGAGCGGTGCGAGCGCAGGCTTCAACATCTCCGTCGACGCCACGGTCGTCACGAACACGACGCGCAGCGGCTGCGAGTTGCCGCCCGTCGGCCCCATGCGCGTGAGCTCGTAGAGACGACCGGACGGGAGAGCCAGCGCCGTGGGTCCGGGCGTCGGTGAACAGAAGCGCGAGCTCTTCCTGCCGGGCGATCTTCGCGGGCACATCGCCCGTAGGGTTCGTCATGCGGGACGGAAGTACGTAGAGACGAAGAATCCGTTACCTACCCAGTGGAAGGTGATGCTGCGGTGGATTCCCTCGACACTGCGCGTGCCCTCGGACTTGCGGTTTGCGACGCGGCCATGCTCATTCCTGGTCGTTGAATGCATGTCTCGAAAGTAGCCACGCGTGTGCCGCGGGCCACTGGCGGAGCGAGGCCCGATTCCAGTGCGCGAGCTCGAGCGCGACGAGCCTGCCATCGCGCAGGTCACGCACCAAATGCTCGGGCAGGTGTCCCCAACCGAGACCGGCGACGATCAGCGCGTGCTTGGTCGCGAGATCAACGACGCGCCACGTGCGAGGAGACAGAATGCTTGGCCATCGCCCTCCAGCTCCGCTTCCTGCCGATGCTCGCCGAGAATGATCTGGACCGTGTCCGTGAGCGCGGCCGCCTCGACCGGTCTTTCCGCTTCGCGAGGGTGCTCGTGCCGGCCACGCCCGGAACGAAGCGTACGTCGGCGATGGGCCGCTGGTCGAGGTCCGTCATGTCGGCGTCCTCGATGGCGATGCCCCACGTCGAACGCTTCTCTCGAACGTGCGCCGTGACCCCAGAGAGCACATCGGTGAAGAGCACGAGATCGACGGCGGGATACGCGACACCGAGCTCCTTGACGAATGCGGCACGCCAACGTCGCCGCCATCAAGTGCCGCACGATCGGCAAATCGGGAAAGCGCTTCACCGTCTTCGAGCTCGTCGCCAACGACCGAACGGAGCTGCGCATGTACGTGAACCCGCCGTGGGCCGAGGCTACGATCGCTACGATCCAGCAGATGCACGGCGGCCGGATCCCGGTCAGCGAGCGCTGACGTCGAGCGGGAGCCGGGCCGCTAGTTCGATTGAACGTCGAACAGACACACCGTGCAGAGCGGCCCCGCGGAGGGTGCTCGCTCGCGATAGGGGTGCGCGTCGACCTTTCGCAGCTCAGCTGCGGTCCGCAGCGCGCATTCGAGCTTGAAGAGCTCTCGCATCGAGCGCTCGAGACTCATGCGCGTCCGAAAGGCGAGGCCCAGGAGCGTAAGGCTGATCGTGACCGCGAGCCCGAGACCGAGCGGGAGCGCGACGGCGCCCGCCCTGACGGCCGTGTCCGTAATCGCAACAATGCCGCACAGCGCCACGATGATCAGAATCCCCACTGAAAGCGCGGTCTGCGCGAGCTCGAGGAGCACCAGACTCCGCGCTTCGCGCTGGCAGCGATGCCACTTCAACTCGAGCGGGTCGGCGGTGTCCTCCAGCATCACGACGTCCTGGCGTTTGGGTTGTTCTCCCAGGCATGCAAGACACGAACGTCAAGCGCGCGCATGCAGAGCTCGCGGGGCGATCGCATAGCCACTTCGAGCAGAGCGACAGCGCCACGGCTTGCTGCGGAGAAGGCGCCGGAGGTCAATCGGTTGTCGCGCGGTGTCAGTGCCCGCGTTCGCCGCCCGGGTCATCCCTACCCGCATGACCACCGACACTCGCGCGCTCGCCACCGCGAACCTCCCTCCCGAGCTCGCCCGGCAGCACTACGCCGACT
>JAXDMI010000665.1:0-4169 GCA_034666145.1 Myxococcales bacterium
CCACGGCGACGAGCGAACGACCGGTCCGAGGTCCCGCGGTCCGCGAGCGAAGCGGGCGCCGATCGCGCGGCGCGTCCACGGCATCGGGCGTCCTCATGCTCGTGATGCTGATCGGTTTCATGGGCTACTACGTCGTCAAGAAGCTCCGTCGCTGAGGCCCGGCGTCGCCGGCCGACGGCCCGAGGCCACCCGTACGTCGAGCGTCACATGATGTAAGGCGCGGCCCCCTCGATCGCGACCTACCGTCGGCCCGCCATCCAGGGGTGCTCATGACGCTCTCTCGAACGCTGTCGTCGGGTGTTGTTTCGGGTCTCGTCGCGCTGCTCGTCGCGGCATGTAGCGGTGACCCCGGGTCGTCGATCGCCGGCGGAGCACGCACGACGTCGCCCCCCGACGCGACCGACCCGAGCGGCGCTGCGGCAGGCGGCGGTGACACGTCGACGCCGGTCGCCGGATCGGTGGCGCTCACCGTGAGCGTCGAAGGAACGGGACAGGTCACGTCGCAGCCGGCGGGCATCGCGTGTCCGGGTCAGTGCACGGCGCACTTCGTCGCGGGCACCAACGTGACGCTCGTGTCTGCGCCGGCCGAGGGTTGGCGTCTCGATGCGTGGCGAGGCGCGTGCAGCGGCGGCGATCCCAAGAGCTGTTCGGTGATGCTCTCGGCGGACGCGACGGTCACGAGCAAGCTCGCGCTGCTCGACGCACGCTGGGATCCGTCGGTCGGTGCGGCCGACTGCGGCGCGGCATGGGGAACGGCTGGCGAGACGCTGTCGCCGTGCGACACGCTGAAGGACGACTACGTCGTCGTCCACAAGAGCAAGCGGAACGTCGCGCTGTGCAAGGACGGCAAGCTCGTGAAGAACCTGCGCTCGGGGCTCGGCTTCGCGCCGAGCGGCGCCAAGGTGCAGCAGGGTGACGGCAAGACCCCCGAAGGCGTGTTCTTCGTGCCGCGCCAGCTGCCGAATTCCTCTTATTACAAGGCATTCCTGATCAGCTATCCGACGGTCGCGGATGCGACGCGCGGCGTCGCCGCCGGGCTCATCACGAACGCGCAAGCGTCGCAGATCCAGAGCGCCCACTCCGCGTGCGTCGAGCCACCGCAGGACACCAATCTCGGCGGCGACGTCGAGCTGCACGGCAACGGCAGCAGCCAGGACTGGACGGCGGGCTGTGTCGCACTGGACGACGCGAACATCGATCTGCTCTGGAGCAGCATCGGCGTCGGAGACAGCATCGTCGTTCTGCCGTAAGACCTTCGCTCACTCTTCCACAAAGGAGCAGTCGCCATGTCCGTCAAGCCGATCCCCGCTGGTTACCACACCATCACCGCGCAGCTCTCCATCGACGGCGCAGCCAAGGCCATCGACTTCTACAAGGCAGCCTTCGGCGCCGAGGTCCTCGACAAGGCCATCGACCCGAGCGGCAACAAGGTCTGGCACGCGTCGCTGCGTATCGGCGATTCGAACATCATGGTCAACGACGTGTTCCCGGAGATGGGCGGCTCGCAGAGCCAGTCGTCGATGTGGCTCTACGTTCCCGATGCCGACGCTTCGTTCAAGCGCGCGGTCGACGCGGGCGCGAAGGCCACCATGCCGCCCGCGGACATGTTCTGGGGCGATCGCATGGGGCAAGTCGCCGATCCGTTCGGCCAGAAGTGGACGATCGCGACGCACATCAAGGATCTGACGCCCGAAGAGATGAAGGCCGCCGAGAAGGCCTTCGTCGCGTCGATGAAGAAGTAGGCGCGACGCACTATTGCGTGGCGATGCCGGCGCGGCGACCGCGCAGGACGAACTTCTGCACCTTGCCGGTGGCGGTCTTCGGGAGCTCGGCGATGAAGTGGAAGGCCTGAGGGCACTTGAAGTGCGCGAGGCGCGAACGCACGAAGGTGCGTAGCTCCTCCGGGGTCACGGTCGCGCCGGCGCGCAGGACGCAGAACGCGTTGGGGGCCTCGCCCCATTTCTCGTGAGGCATCCCGACGACGGCGACCTCCTGGATGGCGGGATGCTCCAGGAGGACGCCCTCGACCTCGACGGACGAGATGTTCTCGCCGCCGCTGATGATGACGTCCTTGATGCGGTCGCGGACCTCCGCGTAGCCGTCGGGATGGACGACGGCGGCGTCGCCGGTGTGGAAGTAGCCATTGCGGATGGCGAGGGCCGTGGCCTCGGGGTCCTCGTAATAGCCCTTCATGACGACGTTTCCGCGGACGACGATCTCGCCCGCGGTGACGCCGTCGTGGGGCACCTCGTGACCTTCCTCGTCGACGACGAGGAGCTCACCGGAGGTGACGAGCTCGACGCCCTGCCGTGCCTTGAGCGTGGCGCGCTCGTCGGGAGAGAGCTGCTCGTGCTCGGGACGTGGCTCGCAGACGGTGATGAACGGCGCGGTCTCGGTGAGGCCGTAGACGTGGAGGATCTCCCAGCCCAGCTCGCCTTCGACGCGCGCGATGGTCGCGGCGGCAGGCGGTGCACCCGCGGTGAGGACACGAACGCCGCGCGGCGCGCCCTTGCGCATGTCCTCGGGCGAGCTCGCGATGCCGATGAGCACGGTGGGCGCCGCGCACAGCATGGTGATCGCCTCCTTGGCGAGCTCGGCGAAGATCCTCGCGGGCTCGACGCGTCGCAAGCAGACGTGGGTGCCGCCGATGGCCGTGACGATCCACGTGAAGGTCCAGCCGTTGGCGTGGAACATCGGCAGCGTCCAGAGGTAGCGCTCGCCGGGCGTCATGTGGACGTGGACCAGCGTGCCCACGGCGTTGAGATACGCGTTGCGGTGCGTGATCATCACGCCCTTGGGGCGTGCGGTCGTGCCGCTCGTGTAATTGATGGTGAGGAGATCGGTCTCCGCGATGGTCGGCCGCTCGACGGTGATGGGCGAGCCGGCGGGAGCGACCGCGGCGAGCTCACTCTCGTAGTCGAGCCATCCCTCGCGCACGGTGGGCCCGTCGTTCTCGAGCGCGACGTAGTGCTTCACGTTCGGCAGGCGTGCGCGAATCGAGTCGACGACCTCCTGGTATTCGGGCGCGGCGCAGACGACGCACGCGCCGCTGTGCGCGATGATGTACGCGAAGTCGTCGGCGATGAGCCGGTAGTTCACGGGCACGAGGACGGCGCCGAGCTGCGGCACGGCGTAGAACGACTCGAGCTGCGCGTGGGTGTTCGGCGCGATGTACGCGACGCGATCCCCTTGCTTCACGCCGAGCCGAGAGAGCGCGACCGACCAGCGATCGCACCGCTCGAAGAACTGCGCGTAGGTGAGCCGCAGGTCTCCGTCGACCACCGCCTCGCGGTCGGGATAGAGCCGCCGCGCGCGGCGCATGAGCTCGAGTGGCGTGAGCGGAGTCTCCATGCGGCCTCTCGTTCGTGGCTAATCGCTATTGCGCCGTTACGCTATTGCGCCGAGGCGCTCACGTTCACGATCGCGCCGCCGGATTTCGCGCGCGACTTGTCACGCAGATAGGCCATGCCGTGGGCCATGAACGTCCAGTCCACCATGTGGCCTGCGTTGCGCTCCTCGACCTTGAACGGCCAGCCCATGCCCGCGAGCGCGCCGGCAAAGGAGCGCGAGTGGTTGGCCGTCTGCGGATCCGCCGCCGACACGCCGACGAACACCGGCGCGCGCCTGCTCTTCGACACCGCGTCGGGCTTCACCCACGAAGAGCCGCCCGCGAGGACGATGTAACCGTCGACGTCGAGCATGTTCCGGACGGCGAGCGAGCTGCCGTAATACGCGCCGCTCGAGAAGCCGACGACGAACGTCTCGTCGAAGGGATGACCGACGCGCTTCTCGAGCTCGCCGCGCGCCTTCGCGATGCCCGCGAGGATGCCGGGCTCCTGGTCCTTCTGCGCCGCTTGTCCCGTCGGCCACACGTAGCCGACGCCGTCGCTCGGGCCCGTCGGCATGAGCACCGTGAAGCCGTGCTTCTTGGCGTGGAGCGCCATCGCGCGCTGCTGCATGTAGAAGAAGCCCGGCGTCTGCGCGAGCGCGCCGTGGAGATAGATGACGAGCGTCTTGCGACCGTCAGCGGGCGTCCCGCCGTCGAAGTAACAGACGTGATCGGAGAGCTCCGTCACCTCGGGCGCACACCACGTCTTCACCGCGGCGGACTTCGAAGTCGATGACGTCTTCGCCTTGGGGGAGGACGCGGACGATGAAGACGACGAAGC
>JAXDMI010000666.1:0-9729 GCA_034666145.1 Myxococcales bacterium
GGCGAGGTCAGCCAGTGCTACTTGCACTTTCTCCGCACCGGCGACACGCGCGCGCTCATGGGCGTCGTCGATCACAACCTCTGGGACGTCGTGTCCATGGCCGCCATCGTCGGCCTCTACGGCGAGCCGCTCGAAGGCAGCATGCTCCACGCCGAGGACCTCGTCGGCGTGGCCCGCACCCTGAAGCGTGCAGGATACAACGACCGCGCGTACGAGGTCGTCGACACCGCGCTCGCGCGTGGCGCCGGAGACGCCGGCGTGCGAGCCCGCGCCGAGATCTCGAAGGCCCGCGGCGACAAGGCCCGCGCGCTCGCCGACTTCGAGGCGCTCGCCCAATCCGTCGATGATCCCGCGGTCCGGCTCGAGCTCGCCAAGCTCTACGAGCACCACGCGAAGGACGCTGCGCGGGCGCTCGCCGTCGTTCAGGCCGGCACGGGCGAGAAAGAGGAGCGCCGTGCCCATCGCGCCGCACGTCTCGCGACGAAGGTGGCACGACCGCCGAAGTTGTCACGACCCGCCACCAAAGTGCGCGTCAAGCGGAGCGCCACCGGCAAGCTGTGGTAAAAATGCGGCGAGTGAATCGCCCATGTCCGACGCCGTAAGCACCGCCACCAAGCCCGATGACTCGCCGCCGCCCGCCGACCGCGCCCATGAGCGCGAGCGCGACGTGCGTGCCGAGCATCCTTATCAGCCCGCGGCCATCGAGCCGAAGTGGCAGCGCGTCTGGGAGGAGCAACGCACCTTCCGCGCGGTGCGCCGGCCGGGCCATCCAAAGATGTACGTGCTCGACATGTTCCCGTACCCGTCGGGCACGGGCCTCCACGTCGGTCACCCCGAGGGCTACACGGCGACCGACATCATCAGCCGCTACAAGCGCATGCGCGGCGTCGACGTGCTGCACCCCATGGGGTGGGACGCGTTCGGTCTCCCCGCCGAGCAGCACGCCATCAAGACGGGCACGCATCCGCGCACCACGACGCTGAAGAACATCGACAACTTCCGACGCCAGCTGAAGATGCTCGGCTTCAGCTACGACTGGGAGCGCGAGGTCGACACGACCGATCCCGGCTACGTGAAGTGGACGCAGTGGATCTTCCTGCAGCTCTTCGAGCGCGGTCTCGCGTTCCAGCAGTCGAACATGCCGGTGAACTGGTGCCCCCAGCTCGGCACCGTGCTCGCCAACGACGAGGTCACACCCGACGGACGCAGCGAGGTCGGCGGGTTCCCCGTCGAGAAGCTCCGCATTCGCCAGTGGTCACTGCGCATCACCGAATACGCCGACCGCCTGCTGGCGGGCCTCGAAGGCCTCGATTGGCCGGAGACCAAGGCGAAGCAAGCGCACTGGATCGGCCGCAGCGAAGGCGCGAACGTCGAGTTCGCGGTCGACGGTCATCCCGGCGAGACGATCACCGTCTTCACGACCCGCGTCGACACGCTCGCCGGCGCCACCTACGTGGTCCTCGCGCCAGAGCACGCGCTCGCGCAGACCATCTCTGCGCCCGACCATCGCATCGCGGTGAAGACGTACGCCGACATCGCCAACGCCAAGAGCGACATCGTCCGTAGCGACGCCGGCCGCGAGAAGACCGGCGTTCCCACGGGCGCGTTCGCGATCAATCCCGACAACGGCGAGAAGGTCCCCGTCTTCGTCGCCGACTACGTCATCGGCAGCTACGGCACCGGCGCGGTCATGGCCGTGCCCGCGCACGACGAGCGCGATCACGCATTTGCCGTGAAATACGGGCTCCCCATCATCCGCGTCGTGGATCCTGATCCGCACGCCAAGCCCGGCGCAAAGCCCGTCGACATCGAGAAGGAGGCCTTCACCGACGACGGCGTCGCGAGCGAGGCTGCCGTCACGAGGAGCCACGCGCCGATCACGAAGGGCATGCCCAGCGAGCAGGTCCGTCGCGCCGTCACGGACTGGCTCGCCGCGAAGGGGCAGGGGAGCTCGAAGATCACCTACAAGCTCCGCGACTGGGTCTTCTCGCGCCAGCGCTACTGGGGAGAGCCGATCCCGATCTACTTCCCGGTCGACGTCGCGACCGACGCCGCGAACCCGACCGGCGATCCGCGCATGCCCGGCGCGAACGTCACCATCCATTACGAGCAGCCGATCCCGCTCGAGGAGAGCGAGCTGCCGCTCGTGCTCCCTGACCTCGAGGACTTCAAGCCGGGCACCGATCCCGCGGGTCCGCTCGCGCGCGCCGTCGACTGGCGCTTCTTCCAGAAGGAAGGGAAGTGGTACGCGCGCGAGACCAACACCATGCCGCAGTGGGCAGGCTCGTGCTGGTACTACCTGCGCTACCTCGATCCGAAGAACGCGGCGTCGGGCTGGACGAGCGAGGACTACGACGCGTGGATGCCCGTCGACCTCTACGTCGGCGGCTCCGAGCACGCGGTGCTCCATCTCCTCTACGCGCGCTTTTGGCACAAGGTGCTGTTCGACATGGGCCTCGTGAAGACGGACGAGCCGTTCACGAAGCTCGTTCACCAGGGCCTCATCCTGGGCACGTCGTACCGGTACTTCCGCACGCTCACGACCGACCCCGCCGATCGCCGCCTCATCCCCGGCACCGCGAAGGTGCTGCGTCCCACCGATCCGCCGGAGATCCGCCTCGCCGACACGAACGAGCTCGTCGAGGAGCAATGGGCTCGCGAGGACGAGGTCGAGCTCCACGACAACAAGATGTTCCACAAGGACTTGGGCGTCGAAGTGGTGATGGTCGCCGAGAAGATGTCGAAGTCGCGCGGCAACGTCGTCAACCCCGACGACATCGTGAAGAGCCACGGCGCCGACGCGCTCCGTCTCTACGAGATGTTCATGGGCCCGCTCGAGGCGGTGAAGCCTTGGCAGACGAGCGCCATCGAAGGCGTGCGACGCTTCCTCGATCGCACGTGGAACGTGTGCACCAACGTCACCGACGATGCGCCCAGCGCGGAGACGAAGCGCCTCGTCCACAAGACGATCAAGAAGGTCACCGAGGACATCGACCACATGCGGTTCAACACCGCGATCAGCGCGATGATGATCCTCGTGAAGCACCTCGGCGCCTTGAAGCACACGCCGCGCGAGTCGGCGAAGGCGCTCGCGCTCCTGGTGTCGCCGTTCGCGCCTCACATCGGCGAGGAGCTGTGGCAGCGTCTGGGCGCGACGGAGCTTCTCGCCTACGAGCCGTGGCCCGCGTTCGACGCCGACCTCGTGAAGGACGACGTCGTCGAGATCGGCGTGCAGGTGAACGGCAAGGCGCGCGCGAGCGTGCAGATCGCCGTCGATGCCGACGAGGAGAGCGCCAAAGCCGCAGCGCTCGCCGACCCGAAGATCCAGTCCTTCACGACCGGTAAGACCATCAAGAAGGTCATTTACGTGAAGGGCCGCATCCTCAACTTGATCGTGGCCTGATCGCGACCTGATCGTGGCCGCCGCGGCCCTGACATGGCCTGATCACCGCGTTTGAGAGACGCGGCGTTCAGGCCTAGGATTCCCTCATGCGGATCTTCCTCGTCATCGGTGCTGGCGTCGCCGTCGTCGTTGCCGCGTGCTCCTCGGGTGACGCCGCCGCGCCGTCGAGCGGCGCGGCAGGCGGAGGAACGGGCACCGCGACGGGGCCGCTCACGTTCCACAAGGACGTCGAGCCGATCCTCCAGAAGGTCTGCCAGAACTGCCACGTCGAGGGCGGCATCGCGCCGTTCTCTCTCGTCAGCTTTGCCGATGCGAAGGGCGTCGCGAGCTCCATCGTGCAGCAGACCTCGGCGCATGCCATGCCGCCGTGGGGCGCGCAGGACACGCCCGAGTGCAAGCCGCCCAGGCCGTGGAAGAACGATCTGCGCCTCACCGAGCAGGAGATCGCGACGCTCGCTAGCTGGCATGCCGGCGGCGACGTCGAGGGTGACCCGAAGGACGCTCCTCCGCCGCGCACCGTGAAGCCGCTCGTCGATCTGCCCGACGCGCTCTCGCTGGCGCCTGCCACGCCGTTCACGCTCACGAGCACCAGCGACTCGTTCAAGTGCTTCATCCTCGATCCGAAGCTCACGACGACGAAGTTCCTGACCGGCACCAACTTCGTTCCCACCAACAAGACCATCGTCCATCACGCGCTCGCGTTCGCCATTCCCGCGGGCGCGAAGACGCCCGGCGACAGCTACGACTGCTTCGGCGGTCCCAACGTCGACGGTGCATCTCTCGTCGCAGCGTGGGCGCCGGGCGGCGTTCCCAGCGAGCTGCCGCCGGACGTGGGGCTCGCGCTCACCGCCGGCACGAAGTTCGTGATGCAGGTCCACTATCACCCGCACGCGAACGGCACGAAGGACCCCGATGCCACCGCATTCCAGTATCGCGTCACCGATACGGCGCCGACGTATCAAGCGGTGACGCGGCTCATCGGCAACTTCGCGCAGGCCGTGGGCACCGACGGCATCGGCCTCGAGCCGGGCCCCGACGATCCCAACGGCTCCGCCGAGTTCATGATCCCGCCGAACGTGGAGGCCCACGTCGAGACGATGCGGTTCCTCATGCCGAGCATCAGCCCGCTCAATCCCACGATCTGGATCCTCGGCGTCGGCGCGCACATGCACCTCGCCGGCCGCGACGAGAAGATCACGCTCACGCGCGGCAGCAGCGCTTCGTGCCTCATCCAGGAGCCGGCGTGGAACTTCAACTGGCAGCGCGGCTACCAGTACGACGCGCCGATCGAGTCGCTGCCCACCATCGCTCCCGGTGACGTCGTCGAGATGCGCTGCACGTACGACAACACGATGACGAACCCCGCGCTCGCCAGCGCACGCCGTGAGACGGGCACCACGCAGCCCACCGAGATCAAGCTCGGTGAATCCACCACCGACGAGATGTGCCTCGGCGCCTTCACGTTCGTCTACAAGGCGAAGTGATGCGGGATGCGGCACAGGTGGCGACGAGGATCGCCGTTGCCGTCGCGCTCTCTTCGTTCGCCGCCGGCGCCGCCGGCGCCGCAGGTGTCTCGTGCGGCTACGCGCCCGTCCATACCGGCGTGGCCGACGAGCATCTCCATGTCGTGCTCTCCACGTCGCGCGTGCCGGACGCCGTCGCGTCCGACGAGGTGCTCGCAGGCGTGCGCGAGGAGCTCGCCCGCGGCGGCGCGCTCGCAGGAGGCGACGGCTATCCGCGGTGCGAGGTGGAGATCGTCCGCGCCGACGAGGCGAGCGAGGGGATCGCGGCGCAGCCGGACGCCACGGGTCGTCTCCAGCCACAGAGCCGTGCGACGCGCGTGGGCCTCATCGCGCGCGCGTGGGTGCTGCGCGCGCCCGGTGGTGAGCGCGAGCGCGACACGGGCGACGTGCGAGCCTTCGAGACGGTCGCGATCGCCGCTGATTCCCGCGCCGCGACCTTCCGTCATTCCGATGCGCTGAGGGCCGCGGGCCGTCGCGTCGGGCAGCGACTGGCCACGCGCATCATGGGTCTGCCTTCCGCGAGCGACGAGTAAGCGCGGCTGGCGCCTGTAATTTGCATGTATTTGCTCGCGTAGACGCGCACCGGAGATAGGCCCGAGAAGTCGGACGTGTCTGCGAGCGCCTGTGCTAAAGTCCGCGACCTCATGATCACGGTGGGGTGCGCTGGTTTTCCTGTTCCTGCGACGAGGTACTTCAAGGAGTTCCTTTTCGTGGAGATCCAGGAGACGCATCACGCGCTCCCGGGCATGGGCACCATCCGCCGCTGGCGGCGTGAGGCTCCGGACGGCTTCGTCTTCTCGATGCTCGCGCCGCGCGAGATCGGCCAAGAGGGCTTCCGTGAGGGCAAGGTCGTCGAGACCGCGCTGAAGACACTCCTCGAGGTCGGCAAGGAGCTCGAGTCCAAGATCGCCGTCTTCTCGTCGCCCCCCGAGTTCGCGCACAACCGCGCAAACAAGGCCGCCGTGAAGGATTTCCTCAGCGGCGTGCGCAAGAAGTTCGATCGCGTGATCTGGGAAGCGCCGCTCACGTGGGACGCGGACGAGGCTGCCGCCATCGCCGCCGATGCGAAGGTCATCGCCGCGCGCGATCCGCTCCTGCACGGGCTCACCGACGCACCGGTCGCGTACTACCGTCTCGCCGGTCCCGCGGGCCACAAGAGCCGCTACGAGGACCCCGCGATCGAGAAGCTCGCCCTCCTCGCCAAGGACGCGAAGCACAAGGACGCGACCTACGTGTTCACCAACGTGGACATGTTCGCCGACGCGAAGCGCTTCAAGAAGGCGATGAAGCTCCCGTGACGCCGAAGCGTTAACGAGAAACGGGGCAGTCCCGAAGGACCGCCCCGCTCTCGTTGCAGCTGACGCTCGCGCGCCAGCCGCTCAGCTCACTGGCACTCGGTCGCGGCCTTTGCCGTCGCACAGTCGACGATCGCCTGGTAGCCGTCGATGACGTTCTTCCCGGTGAGAGCATCGCAGTCGTCGTCGCAGGCGCTGACCTTCGCAGGGTCGGTCTCGGGCGTCGTTCCGTCGGCCATCCGCGTGCAGAGGTCGATGCACTTCGCGTAGGCGTTGCAGTCCTGTCCGGTGGTGCCGGCGTCGTCCGCTTCCGGGACGAGGTCGAAGCACGACTTGAGCTCCGGACAGCAGACGGAGTTCAGCTTCACCTGGCATGTGTGGCTGAAGAAGTCGCCGCTCGTCTGCTTGCTGCCTTGGCAGACCGCCTCGCCGGCGTCGCCGCCGTCGGTAGGGGTGACGCTGGAGTCAGTGCCGATGGGGGTACCGCCCTCGTCCCCGGTGGTGGGGTTGCCGCTCGTCACGGTACAGCCGGCGAAGGCAAAGCTGCCCGCCGCGATACCCGTGAGGGCGAAAAACGAAACCGCGGTCCACTTAGCGCTCAACGTCATGTCAGTCTCCTCCAATGGGGGCATTGTCGCCCGTTCAAGTTTCAAGTTCTCACAGTCCACACGCCGATCTGCAGCTGGTCAGCGTGCAGCTCGAGAGCTCCATCGCGCTCGCCCTTCCGGTCGAGTGCGCGTCCCCGCAGCCGGCCACGCACGAGGCGTCGGTGCAGGCATAGGCACAAGCAAGGAACACGCTGCACTCGCTACCGAGCGCGCACGCCTTCTTCGCATCACCACACTTGTCGGAGGCGCACGACGCGCATGCGTCGACGCTCGCCGTCACCGGCGTCACCAAGCCCGCATCGACATCGGCATCGGCATCGCCCGCATCACCGGCGTCGGCATCGGCTGCCGAGGCGGCGTCGGTGACGCTCGCGTCGGCAACCGCGCCGCCGCACGAAGCGATGGTCGTCGTCGTGTTGGGCGCGCCGCCCGTGCAGGCGCTCGTGCAATCGGATGCGCACGCCCCGCAGGTCCGCGCGTCGCTGCACGCCGCGAACGCGGCATAGGCGGCGAGGGGCTCGGCGCCGCCGTCGGCGGCCGCGGCGGACGCATCGGCGCCGTCGCAGAAGCACTGCGCGCGCGCGCCGTCGGACTCGCCGAAGGCGTTGTTGCACGCGCGCAAGGCCACGCAGCGCTCGTCGGTCAGGCAGACCGCCCACACGCCGGTGCACTCCTGGGCTGCGCACGTGGTGCAGTCGTTCGAGGCGGCACCGGCGCCGCCCTCGAAGGTCCCGGCGTCGTCCGGCACGCTGTCCGATGCCTTGCAGCCCGGCGCCGCGGCCGCCACCATCGCGCCCGACGCCAACGCGGTCGCGCTGCAAAGCGCGGTCATTGCGCTGCGCGAAGGCATGCGAAAGCGGACGATCGACGACAGGCGAAAGCTCATAGGCATTGGAAGGAAGGCCGACCTCCGACAGACTGCGGCGAAAGTTAGACGGAGCTCAGGGCTCCGGGCTTCAACCGCGACGGCCGGATAGAACGGGTAGGATACGGGGCCACCCGATCGGGTGACAAGGTTCCGTAAAAAAGCGTCTTAAGGCGAGACCCAGGGATCCTGACTCAGGCTGCGGCGTCGGTCGAGCGCGAGCGATCGACCTTTCTCGCGAGCCGCGGCGGAACCCGGGCGAAACAGGCGTAACCCGCCGCGAGCGCGAGCAGCCACCACGGGACGTCGCCCACCACCTCGTACACAGTCGTTCCGCGCAGCCAGCGAACCGTGCCCTCTTGGGCCTCGGCCACGAAGGTCTTCGTGTGAGAGACCACGCCGCCCATCGGGTCGACGATCGCCGATACGCCGCTGTTCGTGCTCCGGACGAGGAAACGGCGGTGCTCGATGGCGCGGAACTTCGCGAGGGCGAGGTGCTCCCAGGGCTCGGTAGTATCGCCGAACCAAGCGTCGTTGGTGATGTTCACGAGGAGCTCGGGGTCGGCATGCGCGACCATCCGGTTCGTGAACGACGGCAGGATGTCCTCGTAACAGATGAGGACGGAGACCTTGTGCTTCGTGCCCTTCACGTCGAGCTCGACGGGCTCGAGCGAGCTGCCCTTCGAGAAGCGGCCGCTGTGCGGTGACCACTTGTACATGATCGGGAAGTCGTCGCCGAACGGCAGGTACTCGCCGAAGGCGAGGAGGTACTGCTTGTCGTAGCGGCCGGTGACCTCGCCCTTCGCGTTGGTGGCGATGGCGGTGTTGAACCAGCGCTCGCGATCGGGATCGGTGCGGAAGAGGACGGCGCCGAAGATGGTCGGCACACCGAGACGTCCTGCGAAGCGATCGCGGTAGAAGGGCGTCTTCATGCCCATCTCTTCGGGCACCGAGAAGGACACAGACGACTCGCTCCACACGACGAAGTCGACGCCCTTGTCGCGGAGCTCCTGCGTCAGCTTGATGTGGCGGCGGAGGCCCTCGCCGGGCTGCTCGCGCTTCGCCATGAGGGCCATGTTGCCCTGGACGTAGCCGACGTGGACGGGCTCGGCCTTCTCGATGGTCGACTTCACCATCGAGATGCGCAGCGCGCCGAAGAGGGTCGCGCCGATGAGCGCCAGGACGCCGATGCCGATGAGACGGCGATCGAGCGGCTCGTGGACGCGCTCCTCGGTGATCGGGGAGCCGCGATACGCGGTGGGCGCGGCGGGCACGAGACCACGACGCGCTTCGAGGCGCGCGCGCAGCGGCTCGGCGATCGCCATGTTCACCGCGACGAGCACGAGGCCGACGAAAATCGGGCCACCGAGCTCCGCGGTCTGCATGAGCACCGGCACGTTGTGCACGGTCGCCGCGTAGTACCAGGGGAAGAGCAGCGGGAACACGAGCTCGCTCACCGCGAAGGAGCTCGCGAAGACGAGCGGCACAGGCCACCCCCGCCGCTGCGCGCGACCGAACAGCCAGCCCATGAACGCGAGCCGCAGCGCCTGGTACGCGCAGATGATCACGACGAACAGCAGGCACAGCGCGGTCGGGAACCCGCTGAACACCTTGAGCATGTTGAGCAGCCAATAGAAGCCGCCCAGGTTCATCGCGAGCCCGGTGAGAAAGCAGAGCCACACGCAGCGCTTCGTCGTCTGCCCGTAGAGCGAGACGTAGAGCGGGACGAGGCAGACGAACGTGAGCCACCACTGATCGAAGCCGGCAAAGGCCACGAAGTAGAGGATGCCGCTGAGGATCGCGCCGGCTTCGGCGAGGCGGCCACGCACGAGCGGATCTGCCTGATTTACAGGGCTCTCAGGCTTCGCCTTCGCCGCGTCCTTCGCGGGCGGTTTCCCGAGACGCGCCATCACTCGGTGCGCTGGATGATGTGGTAGCCGAACGGCGTCTCGACGATGTCCGAGATCTCGCCGACCTTGAGCTTGAAGGCGACGGCCTCGAAGGCGCCGACCATCTGTCCCTTCGTGAAGCGGCC
>JAXDMI010000667.1:0-5065 GCA_034666145.1 Myxococcales bacterium
TCGGCGCGCGCGCCGCGGGCGGCGCCGGCCTCGTGATGGCAGAGATGACCGACGTGTCGCGCGAAGGTCGCATCTCGCCGGGCTGCGCCGGCATGTACCTGCCCGAGCACGTCGTCGCGTGGAAGCGCATCGTCGATCACGTGCACGCGCACTCCGCTTCGAAGATCGGACTGCAGCTCGGTCACGCCGGTCGCAAGGCCTCGACGAAGCTCATGTGGGAAGGCAGCGATCGACCGCTCGAGTCGGACAACTGGCCGATCATGAGCGCGTCGCCGCTCCCGTATTTCCCCGACAGCCAAGTGCCGCGCGAGATGGATCGCAGCGACATGGATCGCGTGAAGGGCGAGTACGACCGCGCGGCCACGTGGGCCGACGAGGCGGGCTTCGATCTCCTCGAGGTCCACATGGCGCACGGCTACTTGCTCGCGAGCTTCCTCTCGCCGCTCACCAACGTGCGGACCGATACGTACGGCGGGTCACGCGAGAACCGCATGCGCTTCCCGCTCGAGGTCTTCGATGCGGTGCGCGCGGCATGGCCCGCGAAGAAACCCATCAGCGTGCGCATCTCCGCCACCGACTGGCTGCCAGGCGGCGTCGGTGACGAGGACGTGCTCGCGCTCGCCCGCGCGCTGAAGGAGCACGGCGCCGACATCATCGATTGCTCGGCAGGCATGACGACGCCCGATTCGCGGCCCAAGTTCTACGGGCGCATGTACCAGGCCTACTGGGCCGACATGGTCCGCAACGAGGTGAAGATCCCGACGATGACGGTCGGCAACATCTCGCAGGCCGATCAGATCAACACGCTCGTCCTCTCGGGGCGCGCGGACCTCTGCGCGCTCGCACGGCCGCACCTGGTGAATCCGCACTTCACGCTGAACGCGGCGATCGAGCAGGGTTACCGCGACGTCTTCCTCCCGCCGCAGTACGGCATCGTTCGACCGCCGCCGGGTGGCCCTCCGACGCGCTCCTCAATGTGAGCGATACGTCGTCGGGTCTGGGGCGACGCGGAGGCCTCCGCAGCCTCCTTCACTGACGGCGACGCGCGACAAGCGTGCGTCGCGGAGCGCGTCGCGAGCGGCGCAGCCGAGCCCGCGCACGAAGTAGATGATGGGCACCAGCGCGAGCAGGCTGCCCGCCGCGAAGAAGAGCCACGCGATGCCTCCGCAGCGCAACGACGCGAACGCTTCGTGGAAGCCGTACGCCGGAATGGCGCCGAACCCCAGGATGAGCGCGCTCGGGAAGATCCACTCGCGGACCGCGCGCGCGATGAGCGACGGCGACCACGCGACGACGTCCGGCAGCGTGGTCAGCGCGAGGTCGAGAGCCGGCGTCCCCGGACCACGAGCCCGCGCGAACACCGGGCGCGCGCAGTGCGGATACGGGCAGCGCGCTGCGAGGACGAACGACGTCTCGCTCGCATAGCCGATGGCGACGCCTGGTCCGGTCCGGTCCGCGAGCACGGGACGCCCGCAATGCGGACACTTCGTCATCGACAGACTTCGCCGGTGGTCATGCCCGCCCGGATCGAACGTCGAGTGTAGAGCTTCTCGGCCTCGCGCACGACGACGCCCGTGAGAACGATGATGAGCGATCCGAGGACACCGAGGATGACGGCAAACTCGATGCAGGTGTACCCGCGACAGCGCGACCGTCTTCGCATGCGCGAGCGGACGTAGCGAAGACCATGCCCGCACGCGGCGATCGAGCTGTTCCGTGTTTTACGCCGTCATCGCGAAGCATGGCGCGGGCGGTCCGCGTCCTTCATGGACTTCGTGTCCGGACGCGCGGTCCCGCACGACATTCTGTCGATCAGTGGTTGCGGGCGCGGTCGTAGTCGTCGGCAGCGGCGTTGACGACGGCGAGGTCGCGCGTGGCCTTCTCGGCATCGGCCAAGAGCTCGGCCGTGAAGATGGTCAAGCCCCAGATCCCGTTGTCGCGACGGCGGAATGGGTATCGCGTGCCCTGCGCGGTGACGACGCTCGCGCGGTCGCCCTCGACGTCGACGCTCGCGATGCCGGACAGGTCCTTGCGCAGGCGACGCGCCCATCCGCGCTCTCGATAGAGGAGAGCGAAGAGATCGCTGCCGTCGGCCACCTCGGCGGCGGCCTTGTATTGCTCGAGCATCTCGGATCGCTGCGGCTCGGGGTAGCTCGCCGCGATCCGCTTGCTCGCCTTCGCGCGCATGTCGTGGATGGTGAAACACGCCCACTGCGCCTCGGTCTCGAGATACGCGAAGAATCCGCGCGGATCGTCCTCTCCCACGGAACGTGCAATGCGCATGTAAGCGCCGTCGGGGATCCGATCCGACGGGAACGGACGATGGAGCAGCACGTAGAGGAGGAGCGGCACCAGGGCCAGCACCGCCACCGCCGCGATCCGCTTGCGCGCGAACGTGATCGTCATCGTCTCGCCATCACGCCATCCATCATCACGGATGGGCACTGTACCCGCCTGGTTGCGGCATTTTGAGCCTTGTCGCTTGCGCCTCGACCATCTATGCCGCTTAGGTGAGCGATTCCGGCACCATCATCGCGCGCGTCCTCGGCGTGCGAAAGGCCACGACGGCGCTCACGGCGCCGCTCGGGCCCGAGGATCTCGTCGTGCAGTCGATGCCCGATGCGAGCCCGGCGAAATGGCATCTCGCGCACACGTCGTGGTTCTTCGATCGCTTCGTGCTGCAGCCGCTGGGCATGCCGCCGGTACACGCCGACTACGACTACCTCTTCAATTCGTACTACGAGGCGGTGGGCGCGCGCCATCCGCGCGCCGCGCGCGGGCTTCTCACGCGACCGACGAGCGACGAGGTCCTCGCGTATCGCCGCGCCGTCGATGCGCGCCTCGCTGATCTCGACGGCTCCGCGCACGTGGCGCGAGCCGAGGTCGCCGCCGCCCTCGAGCTCGGTCTGCATCACGAGCAGCAGCATCAAGAGCTCATCCTCACCGACATCAAGCATCTGTTCTCCGCGAACCCCCTCTTGCCGGCTTACGACGTGAAGGCCGTGTTCGAGACCAGCGCGGATGCTGGCACGAGCGCGTGGCGAGCGGTGGACGGTGGCGTGCGAGAGATCGGGCACGGCGGGGACGGTTTCGCGTTCGACAACGAGGGCCCTCGGCACAAGGTGTATGTTGCACCTTTCTCGATCGCCTCGCGCCTCGTGACGAACGGCGACTACCTCGCCTTCGTGCGCGATGGCGGATATCGCCGGCCCGAGCTCTGGCTCTCCGAGGGATGGGGCTGGGTCCAGTCCCACGCCGCACGCGCGCCGCTCTACTGGATCGGCGAACAGCCCCCAGCGCCGCCACCGCCACCGCCTCGCGTGTTCACGCTCGGTGGGCTACGCGAGCTCGTTCCGCACGCCCCCGTTCTCCACGTCTCGTACTACGAGGCCGACGCGTATGCGCGATGGGCGAAGGCGCGGCTTCCCACCGAAACGGAATGGGAGCTCGCGGCATCGGACGTCGATCAGGCCTTCGGTCATGCGTGGCAGTGGACACAAAGCGCGTACGCACCGTATCCGGGCTTCCGTCCGCTTGCGGGCGCGTTCGGGGAATACAACGGCAAGTTCATGGTGAGCCAGATGGTCCTACGCGGCAGCTCGTGCGCAACGCCGCGGGACCACGCGCGCGTCACGTATCGCAATTTCTTTCCCCCGAGCGCGCAGTGGCAGTTCTCGGGCATTCGCCTCGCGAGGGATGCATGACGCCCGCCGAAGGAGGCCTCGCGGCCACGTCGCCGGTCGAGACGGCTCGCGAGCGCTTTCGCGCCGACGCGCTCGTCGGCCTCGGTCGAACCCCGAAGCGCCTCGCGCCGAAGTACTTCTACGATCGCGCCGGCTCCGAGCTGTTCGACGCCATCTGCGAGCTGCCCGAGTACTACGTGACGCGCGCCGAGACGTCGATCATGCGCGCGCGCGTCTCCGAGGTCGTGGCCGGTTGGGGACCTCGCGTGCGCGTCATCGAGCCGGGCGCAGGCAGTGGCACGAAGACGCGTCTCGTCCTCGAGGCGCTCGGCCCTGCGCGATGTGTCGAGTACGTCCCCGTCGACATCTCGCGCGAGCATCTCGGACACGCCGCGAAGCAGCTGCGCGCCGACTATCCGTGGCTGCGCGTCACTCCGTTCGCCGCGGACTTCGCGATCGATCTCCCGGTCGCGACGACCGACGACGACACGCGCAACGTCATCTACTTTCCGGGCTCGACCATCGGCAACTTCGAGCCCATCGAGGCGCAGCGGCTCCTCGCGCGCTTCCGGCGGGCGGCCGGCGCGAACGGCACCGTGGTGGTGGGCGTCGATCTCAAGAAGAACCCCACGACGCTCCACGCCGCGTACAACGACGCGCAGGGCGTCACCGCCGCCTTCAATCGCAACGTGCTCGCGCGCATGAACCGCGAGCTCGGCGCCGACTTCGACGTCGACGCGTTCGCGCACTACGCGTTCTACGAGCCGGTGCTCGGACGCATCGAGATGCACCTCGTGAGCTTGCGCCGCCAGGACGTCCTCGTCTCCGGTCGCACGTTCAGCTTCGCCGAGGGCGAGTCGATCCACACCGAGAGCTCCTACAAATACGACCTGCCGACCGCGGAGCGTCTCGCGCGCGTCGCCGGGATGAACCTCGTCGATGCGTGGCTCGACGACGAGCGCAGGTTCGCGGTCCTCGAGCTGCGAACGGTCGTCTGACCATCGTGGACCGGCGAATCGCGGAGCCGAGAACGCGTTTCGCTCCCTCACCGACGGGCGACCTGCACGTGGGTAGTGCATGGACGGCGCTGGCCTCGTGGGCGCTGGCGCGTGCGGCAGGCGGCAAGACGGTGCTGCGCGTCGAGGACATCGATACGCCGCGCGTGGTCCGTGGCGCCGCGGAGCGCATCACCGAAGACCTCGCGTGGCTCGGCCTCGACTGGGACGAGGGACCGGCGAGGGGTGGATCGCATGCGCCCTACACGCAGTCGGAGCGGGCCTCGATCTACGACGCGAAGCTCGCCGAGCTCGACGCCGCCGGGCTCACGTATCCGTGCGACTGTTCGCGCGCGGAGATCTCGCGGGTCGCGAGCGCACCTCACG
>JAXDMI010000668.1:0-3157 GCA_034666145.1 Myxococcales bacterium
TCCGCAACGCGCTCTCGCGGGCGAGCCTCAAGGAAGCCATCGTGCTCCTCGGCTCGGAGATCGCTCGCGTCGCACGCGACGACATCGGCGACATCGGCGTGGCCATCGAGGCGATGCGCAAGGTGCGCGACGCCGCGCCCGATCACATCCCTTCCCTGCTCACGCTCTCCGAGCTCTTCATCGCGCAGCGCGCGTGGCCCGAAGCCACCGAGACCCTCGAAGACGTCGTCGAGCGCGGCAAGGAGTCGGGACCACGCATCACCGCGCTCTTCGCGCTCGCGAGCGTCTACGAGAAGATCCTCGCGCGTCCCAGCGACGCGGAACGTGCGCTGCGCAAGGCGCTCTCCATCGAGCCCGAGAACCCGCGTGCCATCCGTGCGCTCATCCATCGCCTCGCCGCGAAGCAGAACGAGCCCGACGAGAACGGCGAGCCGCAGCAGAAGACGCCCGCGAAGCTCGAGATCGCGAGCCTCCTGGAGCGCCTCGCAGTGGTCGAGAAGGATCGGCACGTGAAGTGCGACATCCTCCTCGAGCTCTCCGACATCCGCATCGGCCTCAAGGACATGAACCAGGCCGAGAAGGCCCTCGTCGACGCCAACGCCGTCGCGCCGGATCATCCGCGCGCGTTCGCTCGATTGGGGCGATTCTTCCGCTCCGCGCAGGCGCCGGGCGGCGTCGATGCTGTCTCGTACGCGCGTGCGCTCGCGGCGGTCATCGGACGAGGCCAGCAGCTCGGCAACTCCGACGCGCGCTGGTTCGCGTCGCTCGGTCACATCGAGGTCGAGCAGCTCAATCGCCTTCGTGACGGCGTCACCCATCTCGCGCGCGCCGTGCAGATGGATCCAAAGATGCACGAGTCGCGCTACGAGCTCGCCACGGCGTACTCGCGCCTCGGCGCGCACGACGAGGCCGCGAAGACGGTCATGTCGATGCTGCATCCCACGTCGCAGCCGCTCGTCGGCATCTCCGATCCCGCTGCCGCCCTCGAGCTCCTCGAGCGCGCGCTCAACGCCGAGCGCCGCCAAGAAGAGGCCATCGTGGTGAGCGAGCTGCGCGCCATCGCCGGCGAGCTCGACGAGGGACGCCATGCCTGGCTCCGTTCGCGGCGACTCGGCAACTTCGACGCGCATCACGTGCCGCTCGATCGCGCCACGCTGGTGAGCCACGTCGTCCCGCCCGAGGGCCGGCACATCCTGCTCGACATCGCGCAGGCCATCTCCGGCATCGAGACCAAGCTGCTCCGCGCCGACATCAGCGAGATCGGGGTGGCTTCGCGGGACCGCGTCGGAAAGCGCAGCGGCAATCCCACGCGCATCCTCCTCGATCGGCTCGCGAAGGCGCTGGGCTTGAACGACGTCGAGCTCGTGATCACGCCCAACGTCTCGCGCACGCGCGTGCTCGCGCAGGACGCGCTCTGGGTGGTGGTCCCGAAGGCGCTCACCGAGCTGCCGGAGCCGACGCAGCTCGCATCGATCGGTCGCGCGCTCGCGCGCATCGCGCTCAACGTGCCGTGGCTCGAGGAGCTCCCGCCGCCGCACATCGAGGCCATGCTCTGCGCCGCGGGTCGCTCCGTGAACCCCGCATTCGGCAAGGACGACATCGACGTCCTCTCGCTGAAGCTGGTGCTCCAGTACGAGCCGAACCTCGTGAAGGAGCTCTCGCGAAAGCAGAAGCAGAACCTCGAGAAGCTCGTGCCCATGATGAACGGCCCGCAGGGACGGCTCATCGGCATCGACATCCTCATCGGCGCGCTCGCTCGCGCCGAGCTGCGCATCGCGTACCTCCTGACCGGCGACGTGCTCGCCACCATCGACGAGCTCCGCGGTCTCGACGGCGCATTCCTCCAGGCGACCGAGACGCCGGGACGGCAATCACTCGGCGCGGTCCTCGATCATCCGTTCGCCGGCGACGTCGTTCGCTATGCGCTCACCACCGAAGCAACAGCGCTGCGAAGGCGCGTGGGGTCGACATGGGCCGGATGACGAGCTGGATGACGGGCGGATCGTGCGTGGCTCTCCTCGGTCTCGCCGGTCTCACCGGTCTCTTGGCCGCGAGCAGCACGCTCGGCGCGTGCTCGGGCGGCAGCATCGCAGGCACCGGTGACGGTGGCGCCGAAGGCGGCGGCGGCACCAGCGGGGGAACGAGCGGCGGAACCAGCGGAGGCACGAGTGGAGGCACCAGCGGTGGGACGAGCGGCGACGGCGGCAGCACGTGCTCTCCCGCTGCCGTTCCCGCTACTGCCGTCGCGGCCGCGGCGTTCAAATTCGCGCGCATCGACACCGGCGGCGCCTCTTCGACCGCGTGGCAGGTCATCGGCTTCGATCGCGACGGGCTCTGCACGACGAAGAGCTCCACCGACGTGTGCAAGCGCGTCGCCGGGGCCGACTCGTCGAAGCAAGAAGACGGCGACAACGGCATCGACAACTCGTACGGCCACATCATCCGGGCGTTCCTGTCCGCCATCCAGCCGATGGAGGGAGCGGGCTACGTCGAGACGGACGCCACCGGCAGCGGAACGCTCATCCTGACGCTCGACAGCGGTGGTGGCGGCAGGCTCAACGTCCCGCTCACGTTCGCGAAGATCGTTCGCCAGGGGAGCAGCGCGACGCTCAGCGCGATCATCCCGACCGAGGCCTTCGTCAACGAGATGACCAAATCCGCAGGGCAGATCAGCACGCAGCTCTGCGGCGGCTCGACGCTCGACACGATCAAGCAGACCATCCGCCAGGCCTCCGACATTCCGCAGTCCGGGGTCCAGAGCCCGAACACGACGTGCGATGCGATCTCGATCGGGGCGAGCTTCATCGGTGTCGTCGACGGCACGGCTCCGGTCCTGCCGCCCCCGCCCGATCCCTGCACGATGCCGTAAATCCAGGCCCGCCGTCGCCCGCGACGGTCTCGGTGCTCGGAGCATCGAAACGGAAGCATGGCGCTCTTCGACCCCCGCGTCCTCGGCGCACGTCCCTCGGGCCTCCGCCGTGAGCGCATCGAGGCCTCGTCTCGTTACAAGGACGGCAAGCTCCACAACACCGAGCCGCTCCTCTCGACGCTCAAGCCGGGGCAGACGCTCGGCCAGCGCTTCGGCATCGTCTCGGAGTTCGTTCGCGGCGGCCCGGGTCGCTTCCCCGACGTCGAGCTTCCCGTCGAGAGCCCGCTC
>JAXDMI010000669.1:0-4291 GCA_034666145.1 Myxococcales bacterium
AAGGCGAAGGCGAAGAGGACCGCCGGAACGGCGGGCGAAGAAGACGCATGGGCGCAGCGTAACGTGCGACGGCGGAGCCGGGCCAGATCGCGCCTTCCCGCGCCGCGTCCGGCGCTCTACGCGCGCACCGCTCGCGCGCGCAGCTTACGGAAGCGGTTACCGCTCGCCACCACCCCGGCTGCGCTCCTGCAGATCGACGGTCCCACCGTCACCTGCTTCGCGAGGCCCCTCGCCTTCTGCGCGGCCGTCTCGCATTGCACGATGTTGCCTGCGAGCGCCGCGTCCTCCATCTCGTGGAGCGTCACGTTCACGTCCTCCATGGCCTGGGTCGCGGTCGCCTCGGCGAAGCCCGCCGTGCGGATCGGCACCTGCGCCGGCACGCCCGCCAGCACCTTCACGGCATGACGACGCTCGGACTCCAGCGGACGACGCGACGAGCCGAACGAGCTACGTCGTAGCGCTGCCACCAGTCGGTCATCGCCGAGCAACGCCGGCGCAGCGTCGACATGATCGGCCACGCTGTCGAAGAGCTTCGCCGCGATCAGCGACGCCCACAGCGTGCCTCCACGATCAATCCGCTCGGCGCGATCGAGCACGCTCACGAGCGCGATCGCCTCGAGACCACGATACCCCGCCTGCGCGGCCGTCCCTGCCATCTCGAGATCGTGCTTCGCGATCCGATACTCCGGCAGCGCTTGCTCGCGCGGCGCGGCAGGCGCCGGTCGCTCTGCGAGGAGCCGCGCCTCCGTTGCCGCGAGCTTGCCTCCCGCCCCACGACCGAGACCCGCGCCCGCGATCGTCGATCCGAGAGCGAGCACCGCCACCACCGCGAACACCAGCGTGCCCTTCGACTTCTCCTGCATGACCTGACTCATCGCAAGTCATGTGCCGCCTATCCCTCCGCGCATTTACGAGCGCGGCCGCACGTCGAACGAGGACACTCCGTCACCTCGACGCTCGCGGTCTGTCAGAACGTCAATCGCAGCGCGCGCCGCGGCGTGACGCTCACGGAAAGTGACGCGTGATGCCGCTCGTCTCGGAGTTGGCGCCGATCTGACCCCAGCGGCCCCAATACTTCACGAACACCTGGTTGTTCTTCGGCGCTGTGCGCGTGCCCACGAGCACGGTCGTGCCCTCCGTCTTCCAGACGTCGGCTGGTGCTGCGGCCTTCGCGTCGTCCTTCGCGACGCCCAGCGGAATGCCCGGGATCGTGTACTGCCCCGGCTTCGAGTAGTTCGCGTGCGTGCCTTTCGCGACGTACGAGATCGGGTGATTGCCATCCATCTCGAGCTTGGGATCGCCGACGTTCAACGTCGTGCCACCCTTGTGCGCGGAGAAGAACACCTTGAGCGCCTTGCCCTGCGCGTCGTTGCCCTTGGGATCGATCGAGACCGTGACGTGCTCCCAGTCGGCCTCGTGGTTGAACGTCAGGAAGCCGTCGTTGTACGCGTAGAACGCCCAGTACTCGATGTCGACGAGGCCTGCCGCCTTCGGTCGCCACACCACGTACGTCTTCCACTCCGAGCGCGGCGCGCCGTCGTACGTCGCGTGGTTCGCCACCTGGATGAAGAAGCCCTCGTCGCTGCCGCTCTTCCGGACGTCGCTGCCGTCGTGCTGGCAGAAGCTCTTGTCGTCGGGATGGCTCTGCACACCGAGCGCCGCCTGCGTGACCTTGCCGAGCGCGAGGATCTCGTGGTCAGGACAGTTGGGATGGTTGTAACGCATGCTCACGCGCGAGAGATACCAGTCGACGTTCGCAGGTCGCGTCGTGTCATCGGAATGAAGGTGGAGACGCGGCGCGAACGCCTTGACGAGCTGAGCCTGCGTCGCGGCGGGAAGCGTGGGGTCGTCGCTCGGCGACGGCGCGTTGGGGTCGGCATCGGCATCGGGATCGGCATCGGTCGGCGCGTCGCCCCGCGTGGGATCGCCACCGGCCGCGGCCGGGTCGGCCGGGTTGCCCGGCGTCACCGCCGTTGGCGCGGCAGGGTCGCTGCCCATTCCGTTGCCGCCGACGTCGCCGCCTGCACCGCCGTCGTCCGGCGGGCTCGCGCACGCCGCGAGCATCGCCGCGACGACAGCGACCCCGAGACGGACACCGAATTTCGCACCGAGAACCATCGTGCAGCCTCCCTCGATGCCGTGGGTTGCACGTTGGGTGCCGTCGGCGACAGCTTCACGATCGGCCTATTTTTACGACTTCAGAGAGCATCCCGAGAGCAGGCGACCACCGGACGCAGGTCGATCCATGAGCGATCGCGCTCGTCCGCTCCCCTCTTCGCTGCGCGACTTGCGCAGCCTTCCTCGGCCGCTCAGCAGCCTTCGCTGAGCAGCGGCCTGAGAAGCACGGCCGGGTCGGTATGCGGCCCTGACTTCGCTGCGATGGGTCGCACCTTCTCGAGCGCCTTGATCATGCGCGGGACGCTGCCGCCGCAGACCTGGAGCAGCTGCTCCATCTCCTCGCGACCAGAGCCGTAGGTCTTGTACTGGATGAGCGTCGCGTTGGTGACGGGTCGCTGGATGTGAAGGTCGGCGCGCAATCGATCGGTGATGCGCTTCTTCTCGGCGAGCTTCTCTTCCTTCGAGAGCTTCGACGCGTAGAGCGCCTCGAGCGCCATGTACGCCTCCTTCATGCGCTTGCCGCGCGCCTCGCTCTTCGTGCGCAGCTCGATGAAGCGCCCTTGATCGATCGAGTCCGGTCCCTTCGCTTCGGCGAGGTACTCCGGCGCGAGCGTGTCGCCGACGAACGACGCCATGCTCTCGTTGAGCGTGCTCTGCCCCGGCACGTAGAAGGTCGCGTGGAGCGACTCGTGGAGGACGACGTCGGCGAGATCGCCGAGCGCATCGTCACCGCCGCTCAGCATCGTCGAGAGGATGGGGTCGGTGAACCACCCGAGCGTCGAGTACGCCTGCGAGCCGCGAACGTCGACGTCCCAGCCCTTCGCCGCGAGCTCCTTCGCGTAGTCGTCGGCCTCCTTGCGATCGAACCAACCCGTGTACGTGATGCTGCCGATGACCGGGAACGTCCACGTCTTGGGACGGAACGCGAGCGGCGCGCATGCCGACACGACCCACATGACGGCGGGGCGACCGATCCACAAGTAGCGCTCGTAGTTCTTGGTCGGGCGGAGGCCATGACGCTCGCCGAAGGCCTTGATGCTCGGCACCGCGGCGAGCAGACCGCGCGTCCGCTTGTCGAGATAGCCGTGATCGATCACCTCTTGGATGTCGATGCCGCGCCCGTTCAGCTTCTCCTGGCCCGCCGCTGCCTGCGTGATGTAGTGCAGGTTCGCGCCGGAGATGCAGCCGCTCGTCGCGAACAGCAGCGAGAGCGTGAGCACGACCCGACAAGCAAGCGCGAAGCTGAGGACGCCAGGCGCCTTCCGACTCATCGTCCGATGGATACCACGTCGCTCGTCACTCGCAGACGTCCGCGGCGATCTCGCCTTCGACCGAGGCGTCGTCGCCGCTCATCCGTAGCCGCACGCGCGACCCTTCGCGCCCTTCTGCGCTGGAGCTTCGACGAGCTGACGACGGGACCGCCTCTGCTCGCGCTGGATGAGGCCGGCTGTCGCCGCGATCACTTCGGCTCGAGGGCCAGCGAGAACGAGCTCGCGCCGAACGACATCACCGGCTCGTACGTGGTGGGCGTCGTGTCGAAGACGTTCGCCGCGTAGTCGGCCTGCGTCTGGTCCTGCCAGCGGAAGCTCTCGTGCACGTTCACCTCGCATACGACGCGCTGATCCTTCGTCTCGTTGGGGTCGATCGTGACGTGCATCGGGAAGACGTAGAAGGACTGCGCGCCGGACGTGTCGAGCGTCATGCCACCGCTCGACGGGAGCTGCGGGACGGGCGCGCCGTCCGACTCGGAGCTCGCATACGCAGTGTCGCCGATGCCGAACTCGGAGCGGAACCAGCCCTTGGTGTGGGTCTTCCCGTCGACGAGCGCGCCGGTCGTCAACGCCTCGACGTTGTCGTACCGACCGTCGGTGGCGGTGCCGGCGTGGAGGCGTGCCGCGATGCGATAGCGAACGTACGCGACGCCGACCTTCGCGATCGTGTACGTGCCCGCGGCCAACGTGCTCAGCGCGACGGTGGCGACGTCGTTCGTCTTGCCGGTGACGAGATCGGTCTCGACCGACACCGCGCCGAGGTCGACGACCTGCAGCGGGCTCGGATCGTCGGCGCTCTTCAGGAGCCAGAGGCTGCTGACGGCGACGCCTTGACGGATCGGCGTCTGGCTGGAGAAGCCGTCGGCATGCGGCACCGGCGTGGTCGATCCGCGGAGCGCGAG
>JAXDMI010000670.1:0-3855 GCA_034666145.1 Myxococcales bacterium
CGCTTCGTTGCCGTTCGCGGTGATGACGCTCGACTGCTTCATCACCTTCGCCCAGCCGTGTCGGGCCGCGATGTCGAGGCGAGGCAGCGGCTGGTTGACGACCGACGCCTGCGCCGTCTGCGTCGTGCGCGAGACGAAGTCGTAGGTGTAGTTGCTCTGGACGACCGGCTGTCCCGCCGCCGTCGTTCCGGCGATGTTCGCCGGCCAGCCGACGCCGAGGTTGTAGCCCGACGTCCTCGAGTACTGGATGAAGAAGAAGTCGAGACGGATGAGCAGCTTCCGCTCGGCGACGCCGACGGTGACGAGCGAATCGACCTGACCGCCGTAGACGGTCACGATCTGCTGGATGCGCTTGTACTCGTTGTCGGTGGGAACGGCGCCTTCGAGGAAGATGCGTGACCCGACGCGCCGGCTGCGCACGCCCGGGAAGGGCTCGAGCAGCTGCTGGATCTCGCGCTCGACCTGCTGCGGATTGCGGTTCGCGACCGAGATGTCGAACGTGGTCTGCGAGCCGTCGGTCTTGATGAGGAGCAGCGTCGTCGTGCCGGGCTTCTTGCCGGTGATGACGAACGTGCGACCGTCGGGCGTGGGGACGACGTCGACGACGCCCTTCACGCCTTCCGAGTATTCCTTCACGCCGCCGGCGGGCAGCGTCTTGGTTTCGCCGACGGCCAGCGAGATCTCCTCGTGGTCGCCCTTCGCCTTCTGCGCGAACGCGGTGCCTTCGCCGATGGCGAGCACAGCCGACGTCGCCGGCACGATCAGCGCGAGCGGCGCTGCGGCGAAGAGCGCTCGCAGCGCGTAGTTCCTGCCAGTCCTCACTGATTGCCTCCGCCCGTGATGTTCACGGGTGCGCTGCCGCGCACGCCCTTGATCTCGCCACGCTTCTTCGGGTCGAGGATCGAGTCGAAGTTGATGTCCGTGACGCCCGCCTTCTGCTGGTCGTCGGGATGGCGCACAGCGACGGCGAGCCGACCGCGCTCGGCGGCAAGCGCGATGATCTGCGCCTCGGAGAGCGTGAGGCTCAGCGTGAGCAGGTTCTCCGCAGTGTAGCTCTTGTCCTTCTGGTCGAGCGCGTCGGGCGAGGTCTCGCTGCCCATGGCCAGGACCAGCACGCGCTGGAGGAGAACGACGGCGCTCTTCGCCTCGCCACCCGACGCTCCGAGCACGCCGATGACGTCGACGTAGTCCCCGGGGCGGAGCAGCGTGATGCTCGTGTCGTCGCGCGCGGCGCGGATCGACACGGCGCGATAGCCCGGAAGAACGAGGGAGCTCAGCTCCTTGCGGTCATCGGAGCCGGTCGCGAGATCGGTCCAGAGCAGCAGCTGCTGCTCGCGCACGGTCGTACCGAGGCGCAATCCGAGGACCTTGTTCTTGTCGACCTCGCGGATGGAGCGATCGTCGACGTACGCCAGCGGAACCTCGCGGACCGCGATGGCGTCATCCGGGATCGGCTTCCCGCGCTCGAGGCGCTTCACTGCGATGAGAAGCTTGATCTTCTCGCCCCCTGAAGCCTCGAGCTCGAACCGGCGTTGGTAGAGGAGCAGGAGGAACACGCCCAGGATCCCGACGACGAGGGCGATAAGTAGCGCGCGACGATTCATCCCGCTCGAATGGTACACGTCGCTCGCGACCGCGGGAAGGTCGCTGGTGCGGTGCGCCGATCCTCGCGCGATCGCGCGAGTCGCTCAGGGCTCGGACTTGTTGCTCGCGCTCTTCACGGCACCACCGCCGGAGCGCGCATCGCTCGCCTTCACGCCGGTATCGGTGACGGTTCCGTCGGGCGACGCGACGCCGGCGAGGCCGAGCGTCGTGATCGTGTCGCCCTGGTCGATGTGGGCGGCCAGGGTGAGGACGACGCCGTCGTGCTCGTACAGTCGGCCGATCGCGCCGTCAGTGTTCGCTTCCCCGCGCTTGGCCATCCACTTGTCCATCTCGGGATCGATGGCGAGCCATCCGCGCTTCCTCATCTCGTCGTCGTAGTAGCTGATGACCTTCGCGGGCCCTTGCTTGCTGCGATACACGTTGAGACCGAACGGAGTGCCCTCGACCTGCGCCGCGAACAGACGGCTCGAGTCCTGCGGACGCGGAAGGTTCGGCAGATCGGTGCCGCGTGCCTCTTTTCCTTCGGCAGGAACGAGCTCCGCGAGGTTGAAGTGGTCATCGGTCCACGCCGTGAGGACCGTCGTGTTTCCGCTCGCGCCCTGCTTGGCCCACACGTAGCGGAGATCGCCGACTGCGCCGAGCTCGCCCGTCTCGGCAAGGCTCTTGAACGCTTCGCCGATGCCCGGCTTCGAGTGCTCGGTCTTGACGAAGCAGAGGACGGTGCCTTCGGTTTGCGAGCCGGCGCGCATGACGCCCGAGCTGCTCATCCCGCCCGTCTCACCGTTCTTCTCGTTCGCCTTCTGCGTGAGCTGACGCCAGCTCTCGGGCGACTGCGCCGCGTTCTTCTTGCACTCGGCCTCGTAGCGATCGAGCACCGTGGCCGCCGAGTCGTGGGAGAGCGAGCTGCCCATCCACATGATCTGCCCGTTCAAGTTCAGCTTGTTGACGTCCTGCTGCGAGGCGTTCGCGAGCTGGTACATCTGCCGGCCGAGATCCAGCGTTCGGTTCTTCAGCTCGGCGTGCGCTTGGCGAAGCTGGAACGCGCCGAGCCCGAGGCTCAGGACCGCGACGTAGCCGCCCGCGCGCAGGAGCCCACGAACGTGCTTCGACTTTGCGACTGACAAGCGACCAATGAACGGCATCCCGAAGCTCCTTTTCTGCCGCCCTCAGCGACTGATTCCGCCGCCGCTCATCAAGAACCCGGGGATGAACTTGAACACCGCGGTCCAGCTATTGTCATAGCGCTTCTCGTTGCACGGCGCCTCGGAGTTGGCCTGGACCGGCGCGGAGAACTTGACCTTGTTACGGTCTTCCACCGCGGTTCCGGCGACGTTGCCGTCGCGGTGCGATTTCACGACGTTGTACGTCTTCGACAAACCCGCCTGCACGTTGCCGTCGAGCTTCTGGGCCTCCGTCCCTCCGGCCGCGCCGCCGCCCTGGTCCGAGCTTCCGCTCTCCTTGCCGACGCCGCCGCCGCTGGTCTTCGCGCCGAGTTGGGTCGCAACCTCTTCGGGAGCCTCTTCTTCGCAGTTGTGCGAGCCGTACCAGAGCACCTGCGCGCGAGTGCTCGTCTGCGACGCGAGCTTCTCGTCGTAGGCGTTGTGGATCCACATCGTGAGCCCGAGGAAGACGAGCATCACGGGAATGACGACCGCCGCCTCGACGAGCGCCGCGCCGCGCCGTCGTCTCCGCGCCCGGATTCGGACGATTCGGGCTGTATTCGATGTCGATTTCATCGCGTCATCCCTCAGTGATACATCCCGAGATCGCCGGTCAGGCCGTTCTGACCTTTGTCGATCAGGTTCCCGGCGGGACCGAGGATCTTGTCGCCGATCACATTCTCGATCTGCTTGAACATTCCCTCGATGCCGCCGCTGATGCCGGAGACGCCCAGGACGCCGCCGAACTTCTCACCGAACTTGTCGGCCAGGCCCGCGCCGAAGTGCTCCTTGAAGTCCTTGTAGGCCGGCAGGTTCGTCAGGAACTCGGTCGCAAAGCCGCTGAGGAGGCTGCCGACCTGCGGAAGCTGGAAGCGATGCAGGCGGGCGCGCCACTTGATGCCGTAGCCCGCGTTGTCCTCGAGATCGCACTCTTCCGTGTTCCACTTCGCGGGGCAGTCGTAGAAGTACTCCGCCTGCGCGAGGTACGCGTAGGCCTTCGCGTCCTGCGTGACGGCCTTGTTGTTCGCGCCGATGTGCACGCGGTGCTGCTGGCGGTCCTCGAACGAAGGGAGGATGTTGAGCGCCCAGA
>JAXDMI010000671.1:0-5956 GCA_034666145.1 Myxococcales bacterium
GAAGTAGTTGAACGCGAGGTGATCGGTGGCGGCCTCCGAGCTCGAGCCGCGGCTGCCGATCTTCTCCTTGTGGACGAGGCGCGGATCGGTCGGGTTCTTCACATCGAAGAGCTGCAGGATCACGCCGTCGAAGTAGGCGAAGTCGCCGTGGTCGTTCGCGTCGAAGCCGATCGAGAGGAGGTGATCCGGGTCGATGCGATGGATGTACGTCGAGAAGCCCGGGATCTTCAGCTCGCCGAGGATGGTGGGGCGCGCTGGCTGGTAGAGATCGACCACGAAGAGCGGATCGGTCTTCTTGAAGGTGACGACGTAGCCGCGGTCGTCGTCGAAGCGCACGGCGCGGATGTCCTCGCCGGGTGCGATCTTCTCGACGGCGCCGACGCGCACGAGGTTGCCGTCGTTGCCCTCGGCCATGATGGAGATGGCGCTCGACACGTTGGGATCGGGCACGCGGCCGCGCGTCGTGGCGACGCGCAGGTACCCGGACCACTCGTCCATCGCGAACTGGTTCAGCACGTGGCCGGGGACGATGCCGCTGCCGATGTAGCGCGTGTCCTTGGCGTTCTCGCCGATCCTGAACTTGTGGATCTCGCTCGCCTCGTCGACGCTCGCGTACGACGAGCCGTACCAGCGACCGCCGGCGTTCTGCTTCTGGTGCACGACGGATAGGTAGAGCGCGTCGCCGGACGCGAAGACCGCGCCGGGGCGGCTCTGGAGCGTGGCGGTGGTCGGGGACGTCTTGTCGTCGCGGAGATCGAACGACACGACCGACGTGAACGCCTGTCCGTCACGGATGGCCGTGCGGAGGAGGCCGGTACACATGGGCTGCGCGTTGCCCTTCTCGCTCATCGTCGGGAACGACGAGACCTGCTTCCGGATCTTCTGCTCGTTCTCGGTCTTGAGCTTGGCGAACTTGGCGCGGACGATCGGCTCCATCGTTCCGCACATCTCGAAGCCGGCCGGCCACGTCTCGTACGGCGGCGTCTGTGTGTCGCCGTCGGAGACCACGGTGTGGACGGTATTTCCGATGCGGCGTGCGGCGATGAGCGAGCCGGAGAGATCGATCTGACGGAGCACCCTCGGCGCTCTGCGGTCGCTGATGTCGAGCACGATGACGTTGGTGGCAGAGCCGTCGCCGGCGAACGTGCAGTCGTAGGCATACGTGCAGCGCTTGCCGCTATTGCCGGTGGACGAGAAGACCACGGCGCGATCGCCCTCGACGAAGAGCTCGCGCGCGTTGCCGGGGAGCATCGTGACCGAGAGCATCTTCGGCGCGAGCGCCTCGACGATGCGAAGCGCGCCGTTGGCTGCGAGATACACGTAGCGGCCGTCGGTTTTGACGATGTCGGCCTCGTCGACGGAGGCGACCTGGTTGTTCGTGCCCGAGGCGCTGCGAGCCGCGGCCGGGGAGGAGTCCTTCTTCTTGTCGGCGCCGCCACCGCCGGCGCCGCCACCGGTGCCGCCACCCGCGCTCGCCGACTTGGGGGGCGGACCAGGCGGAGGCGCCGCCGAGGGCATGGGCCTGCCGCTCGCCGCGCTGAGCGCTGCTCCGAAGTCGGCCGGCTTTGCCGAGTACGCGCGCGGGGCAGCCGCTACGCCGGCGAGGCCGCCGCTCGGATCGTTCATCGCTTCTTCTGCCTTTCGCCACCGCGCTTCCTGACGTGACTGCTCCCAGCAATCCGGCTGGCCGTCGTGCCATTCCTTGAACGACAGATCGACGGCGGCGCGCATCTCCTGGAGCCGCGTCTCGATCTGCTCGGCCGAAGCCTTCTCGCAGGTGGTGGCGACGAGGCGCGCTTCGCTGGCCGCGGCGCCGGACGGCTCGCCTTTCATGGCCGTCGTCGTCCGCGGAGGCGGCGGCCGCTGGGCGACGGCGGGCCGCGCATGACGCGCGACACGGTCCGCCTGCGTGCTCGGAACGGTCGCTGCGTTCGACGGCGACGGCGAGCTCGGCGAGCCGGGGATGCGCGGTCCCGTCGTCGACGAGGGCGAGGCGCAGCTCGCGACGGTCGCGACGGTCGCGACGAGGACGGTGGATGCGAGAGTGACGTGTCGCGTCAGTGCCATGGGCTCCTGTGACGTGCGAGGGGGCGCGAGGATCTGACTCCTTCCGCGGCCGATTGCTTGGGAGACCTTCGCCGCAGCGAAGAGAACGTTCCGTCTTCGTTCGCTTTCCGCGGAGAAGGAGGGCTTTCATGGGGCCGTGAGCGCGCTACGCTGTCGGCATCACGCGAAGGTTCCCGACCTCCACGCTCCTCTTCGCGTGCGTCGCGTGCACCGGCAGCACCGCTCCGCCCCCGGGGCCGCTCCTCGCGCCGATCGCGTCGCCGCATCCCGAGCCCGTCGCCGCGGATCGCCTGCCGGTGGTGCGTCCGCCGCCGCCGCCGCCGAAGGTCATCGAGGCCCCGGAGGCGCCGCCGGTACAGCCGCTCGATCCCGCGCTACCCAGTGACGGCTTCCTCCTCCTCGGCGCGAATGCCACCCATGCGTGGTTCACCGCCGTCGTCGAGGATCGCGACCCCCAGTACACCGTCGTCGTCGATCTCGCGCGCGGGTGCGCCGTCGAGTCGTATCGACAGCCGAAGGTGCTCGCCACGCTCCATGACGTGAACAACGGTCGCGTGCTCGGCGATGCTGCGCGCGCGGGCTCCGCGCCGAAGCTCCTGCAGTCGGCTGAGGACCGTGCGGAGCTCCGCAGCCAGATCGGGCTCGCGCGCCGCTTCGGCCTGACGCAGCTCTACTTCGACAACGTCGTGTGGAGCAAAGACGGTCATCACATCTTCGTGGTCGACGGTCGTCTTCTCCACTCGGCCGACGGCGGCCAGTCGTTCGAAGTGGTCGACACCGACAACGTCTTCAAGCCGTATGTCACGCCCGACGGTCGCTACGTCGTCTACGAGCGCGCGGGCAGGCAGCTCGCGTCGTGGGCCCTCGACGGCATGTCGTCGCCGCGCACGCTGCTCGAGGGCGGAGGCTTCCATGTTCACGGACTGTCGAACGACGGTCACGTCATGCTGAGCCGCGGCGCGACCGGTGCGCAGTTCTGCCTCGAATTCGCCGACGCCGGCACCGGCACGATCGATCGCACCGTGTGCACCACCATTCCCGCGACGCCCGCTCCGAAGCAGCCCGGTGTGCACTGGCAAGGCGCGTCACCGAACGAGCGTTATGGTTCGATCGAGTGGTGGGAGACGCGACCGAAGAAGGGCGCCACCATCGTGCTCGCCATCATCGACATGCAGGACGGGCACATCATCCGCACCGTCGAGGACGTAGCGATCCACGGCTGGGACGACAACGGCACCATGCTGCTCTCGTCGATGCAGGAAGGCGGCGGCGACCACACGTATCTCGAGAAGCCCGGTCAGGCCCGCAGGCTGCTCGGCAACTTCGTGGTCTACGACTTCGACCCCACCACACGCCGCGCGATCGTCGACGGAAACCCGCCCCGCAAGACCAAGCTCGGCAAGGTGGCGTGCAAGATCGAGAAGGTCATCGCGGTGCCCTGAAGCTGCCCGAAGGAGCTACGTTGGAGCTCCGTGATCACCGCCGCCCGTCCGCCGATCGCTCCACGACTACCGTTCTTCGGGAACGCGGGCGAGTTCCGCCGCGACCCGCTGCGCTTCCTGACGTCCATGCGCCAGCTTCACGGCGACGTGGTGCAAGTGGCGCTCGGTCCGTTCGAGATCACGCTCGTGAGCCATCCCGATCTGGTCGAGGACATCCTCGTCACGCGCAACCGGCTCTGGAAGAAGGACGCGCACATGCAGACCATGCGGCCGGTGCTCGGTGACGGGCTGCTCTCGAGCGAAGGCGACTTCTGGCGCCGCCAGCGGCGGCTCGCCCAGCCGGCGTTCCATCGCGATCGCATCGCGTCCTACGCCGAGATCATGGTCCAGCATGCGTCGCGCCTCGCGAGCAAGTGGCGCGACGGCGAGGTGCGCGACGTCCACAAGGACATGATGACGCTGACGCTCGAGATCGTCGCCGAGACGCTCTTCGGCGCGAACGTCGGGCACCAGGCGGAGGAGGTGGCGGTCGCTCTCGAGGCGGTCCTCGCGGTGATCTCCGACCCACTCGAGCTCTTCTTTCCAGTGCTGAAACGCCTTCCCACGCCGAGCCGGATTCGCTTCCGCCGCGCCGTGGTGAAGCTCGATTCGATCATCTACGGCCTCATCGAGCGGCGTCGCAAGAGCGGGGCAGGGGAGACCAACGACCTCCTCTCGATGCTGCTCCACGCGCAGGACGAGGACGGCACGCGCATGTCCGACAAGCAGGTGCGGGACGAGTGCATGACGCTCTTCCTCGCCGGTCACGAGACGACGGCGCTCAACCTCTCGTGGACGTGGCTCCTCCTCTCGCAGCACCCGGCGGTCGCCGCGAAGCTCGCGCGAGAGCTCGAGGACGTGCTCGGCGATCGTCCAGCGACGATGGCCGATCTCCCTCGCCTCCGTTTCGCGTCGCACGTCATCACCGAGTCGCTCCGCCTGTATCCGCCGGCGTGGTCGATGGGTCGCGAGGCGTGCGAGGACGTCGAGGTCGGCGGTTACTTGGTCCCGCGAGGCGGTCAGGTCTGGTTCTCTCCGTGGTCCATCCACCGTGACGAGCGTTGGTTCGAGCGCCCGAACGAGTTCCGCCCCGAGCGCTGGGAGGGGGATTTCGCGAAGACGATCCACCGCTACGCGTATTTCCCGTTCGGCGGCGGTCCGCGCTTCTGCATCGGCCAGGCCTTCGCGCAGATGGAGGCCGTGCTGCTCCTCGCGACGTTGTCCCGCGCGTATCGCGTCGACGTGCTCTCGCATTCGCGCGCCAGACCGGAGCCGTCGGTGACGTTGCGCCCGAAAGACGGCCTGCGCGTCCGGCTCACTCGACGACGCGCATCAGTCGATACGTAGGCTGGCGAGCGCACGTACGTCGATCACGCGCTGCGGGCGGCTGGTCACGTCGAGGAGCGCATCCGAGGGATCGATGTTGCCGGACGCCGTGCACGCTTCCATGCAGCGATAGAGCGGCGTTCCCACGCGCACCGAAGGAGCCACCGCGTTGCCGGCGCCCTGCCGGACGAGGGACTCGACGCGGAACGAGAGCCGCGCCCCGCGAGCGCCGAGCATGGCACGCACGCGCGTTCCCTTCATCGCGCGCACCACCGCTGCCGCCACCTCGTTCCACGCTTCGGCGTCGCTCGAGGCATTCGTCGCCTCGGCGTCGATCACGTTGCCGGCCGCGCCGGCCGTCGCCCACAGCGTCGCGCTGCTCTTCAGCGGTACGCGGCTGCCGAGCGCCGCATGCCGGATGGCAGCGACGAGCGCGCTGTCGGTTCCGAGGCCGAGCGCGCGGTCGTGCTCATCGAGCGCGGCGCGAACGGAGTCGATCGCCGTCTGTCCGCCGGTCGCGCCTTCATGCGCGTGGTCCGGAGCGGCGCCCCGCGTCACGCCGTAATCACGCGCTGCCGATAGGTCGATCACCGGCGCTGCGTCGCGCGTGAGCACGATCGAGGCCGCCGCCATCGCGCTCGGCGCGGCCGCAGCAGCAGTCGTATCGATGGACCTCGGATGCGTGGACGACGGACGCGCGGCCGCGAGAATCGGCCTGGATTCGCGGGCGTTGGTGATCTCGACGGTGCGCGGTTGGTCGTCCACCGGCAACTCGACGAGCGACACCTCGCGCTCCTCGACCGTCATCGGAGCCGCAGTCGCGATCATCGCCGGCACCGCAGTCCTCGGTCGCGCGCGCACGAAGGCGATCGCGACCGAGGCGTGCGCGCAGAGCGCGACGATCAGTGCGGTGCGGAAAGGACGAATCAATGGACGGTCAGCCCCAGGCGCGTGGCGAGGAAGGTGTAGACGAGCGCATCCACGTAGGCGCGCTGCTTGATGTCCGCCGCCCCGCCGTGTCCGCCTTCGATGTTCTCGTAATAGAGCGGCGCGTAGCCGTACGCCTCGAGCTTCGCCACCAT
>JAXDMI010000672.1:0-3502 GCA_034666145.1 Myxococcales bacterium
ATGCTGAGCGGCGGGTAATCGCCGCTCGTCCCTGCGCGGAGCGGCGCGTGGCTCGCGACTGGCGTCGCGACCGATGCGCTCGATGCGCTCGATGCGGCCGGCGGTGTCGGCGCAGGACGCCCGCACGCGACCAAGACGCAGAGCAGCGCGATCGACGCGTCGCGGAATCGCATGCCGTGAAGATAACGGCGCGACCGTCAAATGTCGTCTGCGGCACCTCGGGAAGGCGTTCGAGCCGTACCATCGAGGTGTCGCGCGGGCCTGACGCTGAGGTGCTCGAGATCGGGCTCGGTGGGCTCCTCTTCGAAGAGGAGCCGCGCCGCTTCCGACATCAGCGCGCCTTCACCGAGGCTGCAGAGACCGCGTGATGCCATGGGTCTTCTCGCTCTCTCTCACTGAACGCCGGGACGGGCGCCGACGCACACGCCCACTTCGAGGAGCACGTAGAGCAGCGCTTTTTCCTGCGCGAGGAGCGCGGAACCGCCGCCGCCGCCCACGCCCGATTCGGTGTGGTACGTGCTGAAGAGGACGCGACCGCACTTGTTCTGGAAGCTCACGGTGGTCGGCGTCGCCGCGGCGCTCGTGCCGTTCTGCGCGGTGACCCAGACCTTCGGGGTCACGTCGACGGAGGCGCCCTTCTCGTCGAGGCCCGTCTGCGTGTTGATGGACGTGAGCTTCGTCCAGTTGCCCTTCACCGTGAACGAGGCGTCGCCGGTGGCGGTGAGCCAGTCCGCGAGGCCCTGATCGGCGGCGGTGGCCGGCGCGTCCCACTCGTTGCCGGATGCTGCGCTGCCGAGCGTCGCGGTCTCGCCTTCCCACGACAAGTAGCCGGGGAACGGTTGGCGCACGAACTCGTACGACCAATCGGTGACGTACAGCTTGCCGCCGGCCTGCACGAACTCGTTCATGTTCTGCTGCGCCGTCGCGTCCATCGTGATCGGGTCGTCCTGGTTGCCGCAGGGAACGAAGACCACGTGGTACTTCATCAGCTCGGCCTTGTTCTGCAGGAGCGAGCGATCGGTGCGCACTTCGATGCCCGCGATGCCGAGCTTCGTCAGCGAGTCGTCGATGCGATCGAAGTCGGTGTCGTCCTTGAGGATGACCATCTTCGGGATGTCGTCGCCGTTCGCGACGTCGGGCTTGCCGGGGATGGTGGTGTCGTCCTTCGGGATCGACAGCTTGCCCTCGGTGTCGATGGTCACGGGACGCACGCGCCGGAACTGGCCCTTCTGCACCACGATGTACGCGGGCCCCTTCGGCAGGGCGGCCGTGAAGCTGTAGGTGCCGTCGGCCGCGGAGATGGCGAACGTTCCGTCCGGTAGCGTCACGCACTGATCGCAGTACGCGCCCTCGGGGATCGGATCCGGCTTCTGCTGCGTCACGTAGACGAGCGCGTTCGAGAGGGGCAGCACGCCGTTCGGCGCGAGCACGGTGCCGTCGAACGTCACCGACACCAAGCGATGATCGCCGGTGCCACCGAGCGGCGGTGATACGGGCGCGCCGGTGCTCGTCGGCGCAGGTGCCGGCGGATCGGCGAACGTCCCGCGCGGGCTCGCGCTCGAGCACGACGCAACGAGGACGGCGAGAGGAAGAAGCGTTCCGGTGACGAGAGCAAGCTGACGTGCGCGCATGATGGACCTCCGCAAAGCGCGCGTACCCTACTGCGAGACTTCGATCGCGCAAGGCATGCGATCACGATTCGCGCGAAAATTCCGGACGATCGTGGGTGTCGTGAGAACGATCCGGCGCATTCCGCGCACCGGCTTGCGCAAGCGCTCAAAAGCGATGCGGGCAGAACGTCTCGTCGCCGCTCGCGGGCTTCGTCGACGAGGAGCTCCGGCGACCACCGCCGCCGCTCTTCTCGTGCTTCTCGTTCTTGTCGGCCGGGGTCAGCTTCAAGAGGATGTCGCCATTGTGCGTACGCACCAGCGTGATCGGTCGCACGTTGAGGACCTTCGGCGACTTGCCTCGACCGGTCTGGATGTCGCGCATCGTGCCGGTGCACGTGTCGAGCGTCGCCGTGCATGCGAGGACGGTGTCGGTCGTCGCGTCCTTGTGAATCGTCGACGTGACGATGTTGCCGACCTGGAGGAGCTGGAGTCCCTTGAGGCACTGATACGAGCCGGTGAAGGGCGTCGGTCGAGGAAGAGGTGGAGCGTCGGCGGTCGCGGCCGTAGCCACAGCGGTCGCCGCCACGTTGCCTTCCGTCACGGCGGCGTCATCGCTCGCCGCCGACGCATCCGTGCTCGCTGCGCCGTCACTCGCGCCTCCGTCGAGCGCGTCGCTCGTCTTCTTCTTGCACGACACGACGCCCGGCGCCGTCGCGGACACGACGAGCAGCGAGAGCACGACTGTGCCGCGACGCAAACGCATCGTGGCAACTCTCGCGCGATCTCACGGGCTCGTCTACTACTGGCACTGCTGCGCGCAGGCGAGACCGGCCTTGCACGCGGTAGAGGTGCACGCGGCGGCCTCGGCCGGCACGCACGTCGCTTGGAGGCATGACGAGCACGTGGCATCGGGGGCGGTGCCGCTGCAGAAGTTCAGGTCACAGACGGCCGTGCACTGGCCACCGCCACACGCACACTGGCCGAAGATGTTGTCCGCCGGTGCGAGCGCTCCACCGCTGGCCTGATTGCAGCAGTCGAAGCAGGCGTCGGGGGCCTGCCCGACGCAGGCGCTCGTGTTGGGCGGCGGCGTCGTCGCCGCGGGAGGCGTGGTGCTGGCGGGCGGCGTGGTCGTCGTCGTCGTCGGCGTGCCATCCGACGCGGCGGTGCTGCTGTCGCTGCTGCTGGTCGTGGGCTTCTTCGTCGGCGCCTTCGTCGCCGTGGCAGCGCCGGAGCCGTCGTCGATGGTGCCGTCCGGAATCGCCGGAGCCGCGCAGGCGACGCCGACGAAGCAGAGAGCCACTGCGAGTCCGAGACGAGCATTCGTACGAAGATCCATCGAAGCCTCCGAGCGCCGCGCCGACCGCGTCGCCTCGAAGTCATCGACTGCAGGTCGCGGACCACGAGGGATGAAGCAATCGATCACCCCCCTCGATCGCGCTTTCTCGGAGTTTTTGGGTGGAGGCTCGGGGTGATCTGGATCCGATCGTAGGTCTTGCCCCCCGTGGAGAACGCGATCCGGTCACCGGATGCGCTCGATGTACGTCGCACATCGTAAGCAGATGAAGGTGCCAGGGCCATTGTGACTGGAAAATAGTGATGCTCTGCAGGCAACAGGCCTCACCTGGCCACGGCACCGACTTTGCTGATGTCGGTGTAGGACGATGCAGACGAACGTTGCCAGCACCGCTACGCGCCGCGACGGGCACTCGGTTTCGAAGCCGGTGACCGAGTCGTGGAAGCGGATCGTTCCGACCTCGCGGGACGCCGAGCGTGAGGGCGACCGCTACGAGCTCCTCGGCGAGCTCGCGACCGGCGGCATGGCGACAGTGTACCTGGGCCGCATGCGCCGCCCCATGGGCTTCAACCGCCTCGTCGCCATCAAGTGCATGCAT